>JBIJCS010000006.1:0-34849 GCA_044344575.1 Pirellula sp.
TGCTGAATCCGACGCGAATAAGCCCGCTTGGTCGCCCGCTCTTGACTCCCATCTTGCGAATTCCCATCTTGCGAATTCGAATCGCCTGAATCCGCATCCCCTAGATCCGCATCGCCTGGACTCATTTCCTCTGACACTACCCCCTCCTTTTGGTGGTTTTTATGGCGGTTCCCCCGCCCCGATTCGTTTTGCCCCTTGTCGAACTTCCCTCGTCTCCGCTATCGTGGAGCGACACGTCCACCCCCTCCCCCTTCTACAAGCCTTATGAGCCAACCCGGTTCACGATTAGAACAAACCCTTGGGCTGTATCGGAACATTCGTCCGAGCATTCTACCCTCGTTACTTCAGTGTGACTTCGCCAATTTGCAACGGGAAGTCGAACGGCTAGAAGAAGCGGGGGTAGACGCACTGCACCTAGATGTCATGGACGGGTGTTTCGTTCCAAACCTGACCTATGGTATGCCCATCGTCGAGTCCCTTCGGCGGATCACGACGTTGCGACTCGATGTGCACCTGATGATCGCCGAACCGGCACGCTATGCGAAGAACTTTGTCGCCGCGGGCGCGGATTCGATCACCTTTCATATCGAAGCCCAACGCGAACCTGTCGAACTCTTAACACAACTCCGTTCCCATGGCGTAGCCGCTGGCTTGGCGATCAACCCCGGCACTCCTATGGAACACCTTCTGCCTTTCGTCCCAGATTGCGATTTGGTCCTCGTGATGAGCGTTCCTGCCGGATTCGGCGGGCAATCCTTTCACCCCATCGCGCTCGAACGACTGCGGCACCTTCGAAACACGTTTGGCCCCAGCTTGTTGCTAGAAGTCGACGGCGGGATCAATCTGACCACGATTTCCAAAGCGACGGAATCGGGGGCTGACCTACTCGTTGTAGGATCGGCTATTTTCCGCGAAGCAGATTACTGCCAAGCGATGACGCGGCTGCGTTGCAATTGCAAACCGTTCACTTCGGCCCCCTCCGGACCGGAAAACACCGCGTAACCCCACTGGAGTTTATTCGGATATGAGTCAAGTCTTAGTCGTTCGTCCCGGCTCAACGGCCTTGGATGAACAAGAGAGGATTAAGGGATGCCTCGATATCCCTTTATCCGAGTCGGGCAAACAGCAGGTTCTCAGAGCCATCGATGAGTTCGCACAAGTCGAAATCTCTCTGATCTACTGTGCTCCTTGCGAGTCGGCCCAAGCCACCGCAAGGATGATTGCCGAGAAGAAACAATGCAAGTGGAAGGTATGCGACGTGTTTCGCAACATCGACCACGGCCTGTGGCAAGGGCGATGTATCGAAGAGATTCGCAGACAACAGCCCAAACTTTACAAGCAGATTCAAGACAACCCCAACTTTTTTTCACCACCCGGCGGGGAAACCCTTGCGGAAGCCCAGTCGCGAGTCGCAAAACAAGTAGAAAAGCTCCAGAAAAAACACGCCAACGAAACGATCGCTATCGTGATTCCTGACCCATTGGCTACCCTGGTCGCCACGCAACTGAAGTCGACGCGCATCGATGACCTTTGGAAAGCTGAATGCGACAAAGGCTCATGGGAATTGATCCCGACCTAATCCCTGTTCCAAACTTTTTCCTTTGTAACCGACCACCCATGGCTCTTGTTGACTCCAAGCAATCCGCTGATCCAACCGCCGCCGCATCCAAACAACGGGGCATTCCCGAAGGCTTGTGGCTCCGGTGCCCAGGTTGCGGAGATTCGATCTACCGAAAAGAGCTCGAAAAAAACCTCAACGTTTGCCCCAAATGCCGCTACCACCACTACGTCTCGGCTTGGGTGCGAATCGCACAACTGCTCGACGATGGTACCTTTGAAGTCCAAGACGAGCATGTTTTGCCGACAGACCCCCTGCGGTTTGCAGACAAAAAATCCTATGCAGAACGTCTCACTGCAGAACAGAAACGTACCGGACTTACCGATGCGGCGCTCTGCGGTACCGGAATGATCCGCGCTAGACGCGTCGCCATCGCCGTAACCGATTCCGCCTTTATCATGGGCAGCATGGGCTCGGTTGTCGGAGAGCGACTGACCCGATTAATCGAACGCGCAACCGAACACCAACTCCCTCTGATCATCGTCAGCGGCTCCGGCGGAGGTGCTCGAATGCACGAAGGCATCCTGTCTCTCATGCAGATGGCAAAAGTCTCCGCTGCACTTGCTCGCTACCACGCCAATGGAGGTTTGTTCATCAGCGTCCTGACCAACCCAACCATGGGTGGAGTAGCCGCAAGTTTCGCTAGCCTCGGCGACTTGGTCTTCGCTGAACCCAAAGCCTTGATCGGATTTGCCGGCCCACGCACCATCAAAGCAACGATTAAGATCGAACTGCCAGAAGGTTTTCAAACCAGCGAATTCCTCCTCGCGCACGGATACATCGATCGCATCGTCGAACGCTTCCGCTTGAAAACAGAAATCGCTGCGGCGATCGATTATTGCGGCAAGCAATAGTCCAACGTTGCGTCTCCCCGACAACCCCTGTGAGGAATCCTCATGACTCGTTCCATCCAAGACTCCTCGAAGACCGCAGTCTTAGAGCCCAACGAGCCCCTGCCATTTGCCCCCTATCGCGAATTGAGCAATCAAGAACTATGCGATCGGATCGCGGTGGCAAAACAAAAACTCGGTCCGAGTCTTTTGATTTTGGGACACCATTATCAACAAGACGAAGTGATCGCCCACGCTGACCTGACCGGTGACTCCTACCAACTCAGCAAGTTGGCCGCCGATAGCCCAGACTGCCGCTACATCGTCTTCTGCGGTGTGCACTTTATGGCAGAGACAGCCGATATCCTTGCAAACCGCCCAGATAAACTCGAAGCACGTGGCGGCGACCGAGTCACCGTCGTCCTGCCCGATATGGCAGCAGGCTGCTCCATGGCCGACATGGCCGCGATTCGCCAAGTCGAATCTGCTTGGGATCAGCTTGCCGATGTGATCGACACCTCCGATCTTACCCCGGTGACGTATATCAATAGCGCAGCGAGCCTGAAAGCTTTCTGCGGTAAGCATGGCGGTATCGTTTGCACCAGTAGCAATGCAAAAGCTGTCCTCGATTGGTCCTTCGCACAACGCAAACGCGTTTTCTTTTTTCCCGATCAGCATTTAGGACGCAACACGTCGCTGAAGATGGGAATCACCAATGAACTTATGCCCGTTTGGAACCCTCACGAAGAAGAACTCGGGGGAAATACCGCATCCGCGATCGAATCCTCCAAAGTGATCCTCTGGAAAGGGCATTGCTCTGTGCACCAGATGTTCCAAGCTATCCATGTCAAGCAATTCCGCGAGAAAATCCCCGGCATCAAAATCCTAGTTCACCCCGAGTGCCCTCAAGAAGTCAACGACATCGCCGATATTTCTGGATCAACGAGCAAGATCATCGAAACGGTGAAAAATGCACCCGCTGGAACCAAGTGGGCCATCGGAACGGAATTACACTTAGTTAATCGTCTCAAACAACAACATCCCGAACAAGAAATCCACTTCCTCTCCCCGCTCGTCTGCATGTGCGCTACGATGTATCGCATCGACCTAGCACACCTCTGCTGGAGCTTAGAAAATATCCTGCGGGGTACTATCGTCAATACAATCAAAGTCAAAGAAGATGTCTCGCGCTGGAGCTTAATTGCCCTGGAACGCATGCTCTCCGTCCGCTAACACCTACCTACGCTAACACCTACCTACATGAATCGCTTTGGCCCGTTAGTTGCCGATCAGCAATAATAGCAATCATAGCAATACTACGGCGAGCCAACCGACACGCCACATCCCGCCAAACCAACAAGCTGCAACTTGGCAGCTTACCGAAAGTTCGATTCGATGATGAAACTACCGTTTGTCCTCGCCTTCACCGCCATGACCGCATTTTTTTGGGGGATCTATGGCATTGTGTTGCATCGCGGCACAAGCTTCATGGAACTCAAAGAGAAAACCTTCCAAGGTGAGGTTGGTGTTTCACTTCGCGCCTTTGTCGGCGTGGGACTGGCCTACTTTCTCATCGCAGTGCTCGTGCCTGTTGCATTACTAAACCGAAAACGGGAAACAGGCTATTGGTCCGTCAGCGGTACCGTGATGTCACTCTTCGCCGGTGCAGTCGGTGCACTAGGTGCATTAGGCGTTACACTCGCTTTGTCATTCAAAGCCCAAGCCATCTATGTTATGCCACTTGTTTTTGGCGGTGCTCCCGTCGTCAATACGCTGCTCACCTCGTACTTGAATAGGTCCTTCAAACAGATCAAACCGATGTTCTTGATCGGGATGGCGATGGTCGCTTTGGGGATGATCGGTGTGTTCTTAAACAAACCGCAACCCCCTGCCGCAGAATTAGCAGAACCTATCAATTGGTTGGCAGTCGGGCTCTCCATCGCGATGGCCGTACTATGTTGGGGTTCCTACGGGCCATTCCTCCACCTGGGACAATCCAAAATGGGTGGCTCCCGTCTGCGACCTTTCTGCTGTGTCGGAATCGCATACTTCATCATCGCAGTCATGATTCCTGTCGTCACCCTGGAATCCATGCACTCAGGTAGCAGCTACACGCTCAACGGAATGATCTGGTCGATTCTGGCTGGTACCGCCGGAGCAATGGGTGCTCTGGGTATCATCCTTGCATTCACCTTCGGCGGAAAACCGATCTTTGTGATGCCACTGGTTTTTGGCTTCGCTCCAGTGATCAACACAATCACCAGCATCATCGAAAAAGGGAAATTCGAAAGCCTCAACAGCATGTTCGCAGTTTCTTTGGCACTCGGAATTGCCGGTGCGGTAACGGTGCTGCTCAATGCCCCCAAGTCAGCTCCACACGGGAAACCTGCCGAAACACCTAGTCCGGCAAATCAACCGAGTCCAACATCAGGCCCCTCTGAGACCATCTCTCGATCTGGCACCGAGTCGCAACCACAGAAATACGATCCTCAGTCGACCGTCTCTTCTGGAGTTGAAGAAATCACCCAAGAAAACAAGTTTCGGTAAGTACTTCGCAGCCAACAATGTCCAACCCAAGAGCGTCACGTCAGCAACCATCGCGCCCTTGAGGTAGCTCGCATCGCCTGGAAAATTCAGACGCCGGTACTGGCATTCGGAAGCGAATCGCCAAGCAATTGGAGACTACAATGTTCCATGTATGCTATAGTGATTACGCCGCAGTGATCCTGCTAGAGCAAACGACATGGATAAGGTTGCATGACGATAGATGATCTGCCGTCAATCACCTCTCCGAACCGCAACTCAATGAACAAACCTCCCTCGTACTTCGAAAGTCATACGCAATGGCGACACAACGCAAGAAGACCGCATGTCACGACTTCTCTCGCCGAGAATTCTTAGGAGCGACGTCTTCATTAGCCACCCTCGGGTTGGTGTGCGGTAGTTCCGAAGTCACAGCGAACGCAAGGTCCACTAGACCGCTCGGGATTGCCGTCGTTGGTCTAGGACAAGCTGGACTTGGATTCGCCATTCCTGCTTTAGCGAACACACAACGCTGTCGACTTGCGGCATGCGTGAGCCAATCAATCGAAAAAGCGAAGTCTATCGCTGCACAAAACGGGCTTTCGCCAAACGCTGCCTACTGTGATGAAGAATTCGACTGCATCGCATCCGATCCGACTGTCGATGCGGTCTACTTGGCTTACCCCAACGCACAACACTGTGACTTCGCGATTCGTGCCGCCCAAGCAGGCAAACACGTTCTCGTTGAGAGCCCCATGGCTTGCGATTCCCAACAAGCGATTGCAATGCATGAGGCGTGCCGAAACGCAGGAACGCAACTCGCCATGATCGACCGAACCGCTGCACGTTTCGGATTCCCAAGTTGGGCTTCGCTTCAACAGTCAGTAACGCTTGAACCCATCCAAAAAGTCGAACTGGTTCTGGCTGATGCACTTCGCTCGGCACAAGATTGGAGAAGGAGTGCGATGAACGGCGGTGGAGCATTGCTCGGACTCGGCGCAGATGCAGTACGTATCTACCATTCACTTGTCGGCAACGGGCAAGCGATCATTACCGCCCAAAAAACAAAACGCAACCCGCACCTTTTTAATGAAGTGGATGAATCGGTCACGTGGACCATGGCGTACGCTTGCGGTGCTCTTGCACATGGGGCTGTTACGTACAATCCTATCTCAATCGGTACTAACGCAACTAGCCGAGGAATCCAATCGCAATTGCGTTGCCTTGATGACGTATCGGTTGATGCATCTGTTCTCTACCAAACCAAAGCGATACAAGGCAATTTATCACTCCAAATCGCCACAACCGTCACAGCACTCGATGCGTTTGCTCAACGGATCTTCGGGCAGGACATCCGCGATTCGGTTCACACAAATATTCTCAGTGCCGAAGATGCCATCTCTGAACTTCGGCTCCTTGAAGCGATCCGAATCGCGAGCGAAAACGGCATCGCCGTCGCTTGGAACCCTCTTTCATGAGCAACGAACCCTCACTGCCATTCCCGGAGAATTCAACTTCTGTGAATTCCAAGATAGGGGAAGGACAAGGCGTGAACGAGCGATCAGAATCGGAAGTCCAGTTATACCCAACGGTGGCTTACCCGATCGAAGAGGGTGCTTTCTGGCGTATACAAGTCCAAGGGAGGATTTGTCATAACACTCCTCCCTCTCTGACAAAACGACTGATGCTCAAAGGACTAATCCGAGCACTTAAACTTGATGATGCGACCGTCAAAAGTGAAATCTTTAACGAGCGGATCCACGGGTTTCTTGTGTCTCCCATCCCGCGTGGCCGAGTGCAGATCTCCCTCGGAGGTCAAACATATGTCTTACCTAGAAGGTCAAAATCAAGCGGACTATTCCAGTGCAAACTCGACCTGCCACGAAGACAGCTCGAACGATTCCGCCGTATTGGTCTCAATGCAGATCCACTTGCAAACCGCATCGATTGCACGATCCGTTGGACCGACTCGATCACGACAGCCACCAGCCCGGTATTCCTCGCGGAGCAACATGGACTTAGCGTTATCAGCGACATCGATGACACCATCAAATTAACCGATGTTTGCAGTCGCCGTAAAATGTTAAGGCGTACCTTTGCAGAACCATTCGAACCGATCGAAGGCATGGCAAGCGTTTACCAAGATTGGGCAGACCAAGGTGCGATTTTCCACTACGTCAGTAGCAGTCCCTGGCAAATATATGATTCGCTCCAACAGTTCATCGATACCTCGGGATTCCCCGCAGGGAGCATGCACCTGAAGTGGTTCCGCCTAAGAGATGAGTTGTTCAAGCGATGGCAAATCATCCGCCGAAAAAGCAAGTTCGGTGTCATCAGTTCCTTGGTCAAGCGGATGCCGCAACGTCATTTCGTGTTGGTGGGAGATAGCGGTGAGAAAGACCCCGAAATGTACGCTAAACTCGCATCGAAATACCCTAAACAAGTCGTCCGCATTTGCATCCGACAAATCGACGCAAACCCAATCGATCCGCCTCGTTTGAACAAAATTTACAAACGATACGGCATGGTTGTGCCGATCCAAGTTTACTCGCATGCAAAGCAACTAGGTGCAAACCCCACCTAGTCTCGACAAATCTATTCCAATTGCCAGGAGTTTCGCCTTGTTGGTTCCCTCGGTCTCGCCGAATCGCAAGCCATCTATCGGTATCGCATTCGGAATTCTCTTATCCTTCTCCGGTTGCAACCCGTCCGATTCCGAAACGATCGCTCTCAGCAGGCCGTCTCTACGAGATAAGGTCGTGCGCGATACCACCAAAGATCTCGCAACCTCCAACACCGAACTATTGAAACTGATCGATCAAACACTCGAGTTCAATCGGGATGCAAGATTACTTTCTGTCGACCGAAATGCCGCCTGGCAAGTCGCCCACGGAGCGGTTGCCTACGGCAATGATCTTAAGCTTGTCGTCGATGGCCAAATAGTCCCCGCGCTAGAGTACTTGTTCCAAGGGGGCGAGATGCGCGGCTGGGAACTAAGCTCCGGTAACAACCTACCCGCAACAGGCAGACCGAGCATCCAAGCTTACGTTGAAGCGGGAAGTTATGTTGGACAAGGCCACGTCGACCAGTTCCTCGGATACCTCTCCCAAACTGGCTTACCACTCGATACACCGATTCAAGTCGGCGAGCAGACATTGAGCATCGAAGATTGGGCTCGAACCGCACAGTACCAAATCCCAAATAACCCCTACCGAGAATATAGTTGGACGCTTATTGCACTTACCAACTTCTTTCCCAAGGAACAAAGCTGGAAAGCCGCCGATGAGAAAACTTGGACCCTTGAACCACTCGTTGAGTTCGAAGCCAAGCAGGATCTAGGAAGCAGTCCATGCGGCGGAATGCACCGATTAATGGGCTTGGCGCACAGCGTTCGGTACTGGAAGAACCAAGGAAAAGCCTTTCAAGGTGGATGGGCAAAAGCACAAGCGACTGTCCAAGACGCAATCGCCACGATACGAAAGTACCAAAACAGCGACGGTACATTCTCCACGAATTACACCGTACGGCCTGGCACAAGCTCGGATTTAAGCACAAGAATTGGGACCACGGGGCACACCCTCGAATTTCTTGCTTATGCCCTCGAACCACAGGAACTCAACGAAGAATGGATCCAACACTCCGTTCGGACACTCTGTTCTCTTCTACAAGTCGCTTCCAAAGTCGAGTTAGAGTGCGGCGGATTGTATCATGGTCTAGGTGGTTTAAGGATCTATCGCGAACGAATCTCCAATCATTAGACTCGCTCCGTGAAATCCCGCGAGAATGCTGACAAGAACGCCGTCGAATCTTTTACCAGCCCCTTGATTCATCGCCCGATACAATCAAAAGGTCTGGAGAACGAAGTGTTAGCTAGAGCAGCACTGCATTGCTAGAGAAGTACTGCGTAGCTAGAGAAGTACTGCGTAGCTAGAAAAGTACCGCGCAGCTGATAAGTACCGCGTAGAAAGTGGGTCTGCCATGTCTGGATTCGGAAGTAAGTTACTTGTATTCTCCCTTTTCGTGTTCGCATTGAGCGCGGACGTGGGACTCTGTGGCGTGATCCGCTGGGGGATCACCAAACAAACGTTTGGCCACGGGGCCAATAAATTCACCATGGAGTTTTCCTGGGGCCCTGATTTCGCTGGGGAGGATACAACTGGCTCGCCAAATCCGGCAGGAGGCCTTCGCTATCAGTATGCGACGGGGAGATTCGAAGTCAGTGAGCGGATGATTGCCTCCTACAACGCTGAGTTCGGAACACCCAATAACAAAGAGATAACCAAAGACCTGCGAGGCCCAAACAAACCGGCAACAAATATCACTTGGAACGAAGCTGCTAGGTTTGTGAATTGGCTCAATACCTCACGCGGTTATCAGCCTGCATATCGATTTCTTTCATCGCAAATGACTGCTAATCCCGTTCTGTGGACCCCATTACAAGGAGAGCAATACAATCCAGAAAATCCATTGCGAAATAGGCTCGCTGTATTCGTGCTGCCCAGCGAAGATGAATGGTATCAAGCAGCATATTTTGGATTTATATACGGCCCCTATTACGACTACCCCAATGAAAGCAACACACCACCTATCAGCGTCGCTAGCGGTACGACATTCAATACCGCTGTCTACGATCAATCGTTTGGCCAAGGCCCCGCAGATGTTGAAGAAGCAGGTGCCTATAACTCCTATAAGGTCGCCGGAATGGGAGGCAATGTAGCAGAATGGCAAGAAGACTACTGGGCTTCGACAGGTCACGTTGTGCGTGGGGGATCATGGATAGACCCCGCATCTGTCCTTTCTTCGTCGTACCGAACCGCCAAAGCGTCAACTCACTCATCGAACACGCTCGGTTTTCGTGTCGTACACTTGGAACCAATCCCTGAACCGAATTCGATGACAATCGCTGCAGGTTTAGTTTTCTCTACATGGATAGCTCGCCGTCGCAAAAAGTAATTCACCCGCAATGCATTCTTTCTGTCTATAATTCACGCGGAGATGCTCCTTGTTTGAGACGTCGATGTAGAGCACCAGTAGATCGGGAGAAATAGACTTGTTGGGATTCGAGTGGGCAATCGTAGGCTTGATGGTGATCGTAAACGCATTGTTTGCCGCCTACGAAATTGCCCTCGCAAGTATCACGCTTGCACGCCTTCAGGCCCTTCGAGAGCAAGGCCGATGGGGGGCCTCTGCGGGCCTTGCAATGAAAGATGGAATAGAAAAAAGTCTCGCCGTCGTTCAACTTGGAATCACTGTTGTGGGACTAGTCGCAGGTGCCACCAGCGGAGCATCCGCGTCAGAAGACCTCTCTCCATTGCTGCAGTCCTACGGTTTGAGCGAGCAACTCTCTGATATCTTCGCAATCGCTATCTTCGTCGTACCGCTGACCATCGCAACCATTGTCGTAGGTGAACTGGTGCCCAAACTCTTTGCGCTGCGCAATAAAGAATGGGTCTGCTTGACTCTCTCGCCTGCCTTGTACTGGTTCTCTATCGCAACTTGGCCTTTGGTTTGGCTACTCGAAAAATCCGCCTCCCTGATCATGAATGTCATGGAATCCCTATGGAGTCCAAACCCTTCTTCAGAATCACGCACCGAAGCTCTTGAACTTCAAGAACTCCGCGCAATCGCCTCCCTGGCTCGAACCTCTAGCTTAATAGGCTCTCGAGAGGAAAACATCATCCTTGGAGCTGCGCGACTCGCTAGTCGCACACTGAAAGAAATTGCCCTACCCGCATCTCAAATTCACATGCTTTCCCTAGAAAGCTCTCTCGGGCAATGCTTGATCGATGCACACATGGATATGCATACCCGATTCCCAGTTGCAGAGAACAAGAAAGATCCGCAAACGATTCGAGGCTATGTCACCTTCAAAGACATCGTTTCTGTGATGCGCATCAATCCAACAGAACCGACCATCAAAGGGATCTTGCGCAGCATCCCGCGACTCGAAGAAAACCTTCCAATCTCTCTCGCTCTCGAAAAACTTCTTCGTGAACACACCCACATCGCACTCGTTGTCGATGCAAAGGACTTGATCACAGGCCTAGTCACTCTCGAAGATATCGTCGAAGAACTACTTGGAGATATCCAAGACGAATACGATTTATTGCCCATCCACGTCGTTCGATCCGGCCCCGGTTGGCTTGTCGGTGGTGGAATCGCATTGCGCAGACTTAAAGAAATCACTGGGATCGATTTGGAACTACCCAAAGAAGACACTGTGCTGACTACCGAAGAGGACGAACTAGTGGCACTTAATCAACCCAACGCGGTGAATCTGAATTCATGGGTATGTGACCAACTAGGACACCTACCTAACGGCGGTGACAGCCTCAACTATCACGGCGTTCGTGTCATGATTCGAAAAGTTCGAAGGCAACGCGTCTTAGAAGCGTTCATCACCCCGTGACACCTCCCCACAAGGCAGCATGAAAACCGCTCACAGCACCATCGAACCTATTGAGCCACTTGCACAAGCGGCTCAATCCAACTCTCGTCAGGATCTTCATCGGACTTCGGCACCGTCAATTGCTCAGGTAAAATAAACTCAGCCACTGCCCTCGCTCTCGTCGGTATTTGCGCAAAAACAGTCACTTCCTTGACGCTGCGATTACCAACCGGAAACTTCACGCTACCATTCCTAGCAACAAAAGCAGCCAGAGGGATTGAAACGGTTGCGCCGGCTGGAACGCCTGCAGGTTCCGAAGCATAAAATTGATTGTGCCTACCAGCCTTGTTCAATCCAATCGAAAGCTGTTTCCAGTTTTCCGAAGTAGGATTCCATACCGTGATCGCCGGTACCAACCGTTGGACACTCTTTCCGCTCGAATCCTCAATCCACATCGCATCAAGCCGCACGCGAGCGTCCAAGCGTGGTTCAGGGATTGGAGCCACCGAAAAAAACAAGGCCAAGGCCGAACCAACCGGGATAAGAATTGCACCCAAAATGATCAACGTAAGCGTTGTACGGCTGATTCGGATGCCAGGGTGCATGATAAGCAGATTCCGTCGATTCCTAACAGGGGTAATTCGGTGTACTATGGGCTCGAAGGTTGAATTGTCAACTTGAATTCCTAGGAATCTCAATATACCCACTCCCAGAATTGCAGTACCCAGTCCATTCACCACACGTTTTTGTGATTGAGAATACAGCCTGTGCCAAGCCCGCTCATTGAACAGTTAACGCAACTCAAAAAGGACTACGAAACTCGCTCCTTGACCCAAGGCGCGAGCTTGAAGGCTCTTTTGCGCGAACGCGAAGCGGTTCTCTCCTCCCAGGGTAGCACCAACCTGGGTAGCATCCAATCACCCCAATATTCCACGAATCCATTGGGTACGATCGGCTCGACCACCGAAATTTCGTCCGCGATGGAACAAGCCTCGGCGATGGTTAACGCACCCGTTTGCCCGATCCTAGCGGTCGTCGGAATGCTCAACGCCGGCAAAAGCTCGCTGGTTGCCACCTTCCTTAGTGCAGACAAAGGACTCAATGACCGTGTCTTGATCGGATCTGCAAACACCGAAGGAACACACCGTTTTGTTCTCTGGTTGCCGGAATCTTGGCGCACAAACCCGGTTATCTGGCAGTACATCACCCAACGGCTAACCCATATTTTCAATTGCACACCGGAAATGCTCGATAGCAACCCAACCGGTGCTTCTCGGCAATACAACGACCTTGCCACCCGCGAAGTGATCGACTCACAGGGAAATCGCACCAAACGCCATGCTATAGAAATCCCCCTGGTTGCTACCGATCCGCAACTGGATCGATTGGGAATCGCACTGATGGATTGCCCAGACGTTCAAACCGGATTGATGTCAGGATGGGACAAGGGGACACGACTCGATGAACTAGCGATGGCCGCTGCTAGGGTTCGCTTTGATGTCCTCGAACGCGCATCGGCTCTCTGCGGCGCATTCGTGTTGGTCCTTCCTGCCAATGCGATGCACGATCAAACCGTCAGTCGCCTTTTGAAAATGCTCGAAGTTCGAATGCCTCACGTTCAAAGGATACTAGCTGTCAATCGAGTCCCACGAAAGTACGATGCATTGGAGATCTCGGAAGAGATGCAACGCCTCTACGGCATGTTCCAGCCAAGTCGAATCTACATGGCATACCATTTTCATGGCCCCGAACGACGGGATCGTTTAACGGCAGTCCCCGCCGAAATGCAAAACCGCTTTGTTTCTTCGTCTGGGATGGAACTCCCGGCCTTCTTTCGTATCGATCTTTCCCCAGTTCCTCAACCTCCAAACATTGTCCAGGATAATGCATGGATGCTACATCTCGGTGAGCAACTCGAAGGAAATGTACTGCTAGCCGATGCCATCGAATCTTCCCTGACAACACTCAAACAAACGATGTGGCATGGGTTGCAACAAGGTCGCTCCTGGATCGATGAAAGCAATAAGAGATTAGAATCAACCCACCGCCTCCTGACAGAAGCATGCTTGGATTTCTCCATCGATCCATCTAGCTCTGCCCAACAGCCCAAAATCCGCCTCCAAGCCTCCCGGCAGATCGTAGAGCAAATCGCGGGATCTCTCGAACGTACCGCCCCATGGTGGGCTCGACCAGGTCGATGGGTGCAACGACTCGCACAAGCCAGCAAAGAGTCCGTCGGATACGCAACATCTTGGGTAAAAATGCCAACGTGGATGATCGATCGAGGTAACTCCGTGGGGCAATGGGTGCGAACCCGATTCCAGAGAGGCGAAGGAGGCAAAATCGTCACCTCTGACGCACTGGTCGAAGCTCTCCGAAAGAGAGACCACGAAGGACTTCTTGGACTCGATGGCGATTCTCGCAGACGCGAAGCAATAAAAACAATTTGCCAACGGGCAATCGACCGCTTTCAAGCAGAAAGCGCAACACAACTCGATGCAGAGCAAGTCGATCAATTAACAAAAAGACTGTGGGAAGAAATGCCTATGAGCAAACGGATTCTAAACGGTGTAGCACCCGCTGGAATCCTCTTCGCCCCACTCCTCGCTGTCATCATGATCCCGCTGGATTTCGGTGGCTCCTCCGTTTTGGTTTTCGCATCTCTCAAGGAACTCCTCTTCGCCGGTGCCGCTGGATTCGGACTTGTTTTGGCAAGCTCCGATTCCATGCCCCAAATGGCCGAAAACGAATCCGCATGGCAACAACTCTTCGACCTGGTCGCCGTTTTAACCGATGAACTCGGTCTTGAACGACGCGTCGATGCCGATGCAATCCGAATCCCCCTAGCAGGTAGCGAACGCAAAGTGGGATCAAGCACAATTACAGTCAAAACTCAGCCTGGCTTGGATGTCCCAGGGCTCCCGAAACAGCATAGATCGCTCGACGAAATCGCTTACAACGATCTGCTAACGCAACTCGAAGCCTTACAACAAAACAACAACGTGTAAGCCAACCCGCGCCCGTTCGCATACAAAAGACCGTTCGCACACAAAAGACCAAGTAAAGACATAAGACCAAGTGCAGACAAAAGAACTAGATCAAGTAAAGAACTAAATCAAGAACCAACTGGGAAACCGCTGGAGAACGTTGCAAAGTGAGCACGATAACAGGTTCGAAAATGGATGAGCATTTGCAGTTTGTTGAACGGATTGAACGCGCTGCACAGGACTTGCTCGGCAACCATCCCGTTCGCATCCAAATTCAGCAATGGTGTCAAGAGTACCGAGCTGCCGCAGAAGACATCGTCAATGATCGAGGGCTTTCACTGCCGTGCATCGGGATCATCGGAGCAAAAGGCCAAGGAAAAACCTGGGTCGCGAGGCAGTGGATCCTCGATAACGCCATCGCGCAATTGCTCCCGAGCGGCGTATTGGCCAAAGAAGCAACAACGAAACTGCATTGGATTGGCCCAAGTGCCCCGGAAGTCATTCACGCCGACCGCGAAGTATACGTGGCTTGCCCCACCGCTCGTATGCTCGACTTAAAACAACCTTACATGCTCCTCGATACCCCGGGCTATACCGACGAAGACGCAGGTGCTGCAGCCATAGCTAAAGAAGCCCTCAGCCTCGCACCTATTAAACTCCTCGTCGCGCGGCGAGACCAACTCCGCAGTGCCATCCACGTGCAGCTCGCGGCACTTACCGAAGGTTCCGTATGTCTACCCATCATCACTGCTGTACCCATGTGCACTGCTGTACCCATGAGCACTGCTATACCGGCTTCTTCGTCACCTGATCATTCTGCAATACCGTCGCAAAGAGAGAATTCCAATAACTCCGATAGTTTGAAACAAGACCTTGCTTGGTACACCGCAGCATTGACCGTCAGTGCGCCAGGGACGCGATTTCTCGAACCGATCACCGTCGCCGATTTCGAAGCCACAGGAGACGAAATCGGTATCGGCCTACAACTTCAACGCTCATTGCAAGCGCGATTAGCCAACGAAGATCTTAAAGTTGCATCGGCTACAAAAAGCGTACGGCTCCAAGCTGCAATGGATCGCTTGCGCCATCGCGTTGCACAAGCGATCAGTAGCCAAGTTCCACAATTGAGCGCCGCCATCGATCGCCTTACGGCAACCGCAGATGCTTTACCAAGCCAAGCCATCGAGACCGTGCTCGGTTCCAAACAAACCCTGCGAAACGCGATTCGCGATCGAGTTCGCGGCGAAATCATCTCAGGTACCGGCTTGTTCTGGTTCCCGTATCGAACACTCCTAGGTATCCTCGGTTTTACTCACGGTGCCTGGGACCGACTCGTCCTCTCAATGACCGGTAGCCTACCCTCAATCTTCGGTACCTTCGTCACCCTCGCGCGAAATCTGACAAACGCCAAACAAGCCCACCAAGAGCTGCGCGACGGTATCAAGGATCAATTGACCAGGCAGGTCCAAGATCAATTGCTGCCCGCACAACAAGAGTTCTATCGGGCGATTGATCGCATTCGCTTGACGGAACGAACGTCAGAGAGAAACCGCAGCATGCCTAGAGATTCCCATCAAGTCGATTCCGGCCTTCGGATCCGCATGGGCGGAATCGATGCCTTGCAAACACAGGCCCGAGAAGTGTTCGAATCCACCCTCGAAAAACACCGCATTGCACGATGGATTCTGCAGTGCCTGGGACTGCTCGCTTCTCTCGTCTTCTGGGGCCTGATGGCCGGCCCCATCCTCGCCGTCTATCGCCAGTACTTCTCCGCCTCTTGGCACGCTTGGAGCGATGGTACAAAAGATCTGGGCGAATTCCCCAGCCCCAGCCCAACGATGATGATCACTGCCTTTGGAATCTCTATTTTCCCTGTCCTTTTGATCGCCATGCTCGTCATGGGTTGGTTTCAACGGGCAAAAAGACTCGATGCAATCGCTGACGAAATCTACGCCCGCGAACTCCAAAAAGTTGACGCCCTCAAACAAGACGGTACCATCCGACTGTACTACGAAGACCCACTACTGGAAAATGCCGAATATTTAACTTCCCTCTAAGTCCCATCGCGTATCCCAATCCCTGGGCGATCGGGACCGAACAGTCCAAGTGCCGTTACCCCGGATTTCTTGCCATGGTTCGGCTGTTTTTGTCGACGAATTTCCCGGCAGTCCGTTTAATGCATTGGGAAAATTCGATACACTACTATCGGTCGCTTCCGGTTGGCTTTTTATGGTGAAGGAGTCTTGGCGTGGATCCTCTTAAGCTCAATTCTTCGTTGGACGGTTCCGTTAACCCTTCAGAAACTCGCACGCAAGCGGGATCGACCGAGCAACCCAAAGCTCGCCGAACCCCGTTCCGCTCCCCAGAAGTGCGTAACGCCTTCCGGACCGGAGTCCTCGCCGGAGCAGGTGCATTAGCCCTCCTCGGCGGCTCCTTCTTGGCCGGACGCTGGAGCGCAAAACCAACGAGCGATCTCCCACTAACCCTAAACAATGCCGCGGGATCGAACCACATTCCCAGCGACCGTATCCACCCAGACTTCAAAGCCGAATGGCTACGAGCCACCGCCACGCACGGCGGTAGCAACCTCGCCGTTTGTACCGCCAGTGCAGGCGAAGAAGCCGAAGGATTTTTTACCCTCGATTTTCAAACCGGGGACCTCAAAGGATGGGTTTACTACCCTCGCATGGGAGGCTTCGGCGGTCTGTTCGCAACCAATGTCATTCAGTACCTCGGACCTTCAGGAAAGAATCCCGAATACCTTCTCGTCAGTGGCGCAACGCATTCGGCCCCCTCTGGCGGAAATGTCCGAGCCTCGAACTCCCTGATTTATGTCGTCGATGCTAAACTCGGGACCTTCGTCGCCTTCGCAATCCCTTGGAACCGATCCATGGAAAGCTCGGGCGTGCAACAGATGAACACCCTCCTTCCCGTCGGCGGTGACGTGATCCGGCCTATGATCGGCCCCGGACAGCGCAAAGCACCCGCTGTCGACCCAAATCAAAAGGCAAACCAAGCCCCACCGAACAATCCAAATAACGGGAACGCAAATCCTAACAACGCCAACCCCAACGCGAACGCGAACCCTAATGCGAATCCAAATGCCAATGCGAATCCAAACGCAAACGCAAACCAAAACAATGCGAATCAGCAAAACAACAACGTAAACCGCCGACAACCATAGATTGCTCAAGCCGATGCAGATTAGTGAATGGGTCTCTGGACGCGTATTTCAATTCGTCCACGGAAATAACCTCGTCTATAACACTTGCTGGGAAGATCCTCGATTAGATCGACAAGCCCTCGAGCTGACGGCTCAAGACCGCTTGCTCGTAATCACTTCCGCAGGTTGCAATGCCCTCGACTACCTACTCGCTGGAGTCGGGCACGTGTATGCCGTGGACATGAACCCTCGACAAAATGCCCTGCTCGAACTCAAGGCCTCCGCGATCCGCAACCTTGACTACAATCAATTCTTCCAAATGTTCGGACAAGGCTATTTGCCAGAAGCTGAATCCGTCTACGCAGCCAAACTGCGTGCCTCGATCTCGACACTCAGCCGAAAATACTGGGACCGCTGGATCAAGTTCTTCGACCACCCACGCAAATCATTCTATTTCCGCGGAACCTCCGGTGCTTTTGCACACATGATCAGCAGCTACGTCAATAAAGTAGCCCGCTGCCGCAGTGAAATCATCGAACTCCTCGATGCTCCTACCTTGGAAATCCAACGGGAACTCTACCCAAAAGTCAAAGAGAAAATCTGGTCGAAAACATTGCAGTTCGCAATGAACCGCGATACGACCCTCAGCCTCCTCGGAGTTCCAAAAGCACAGCGAAAACAAATCGATGAACAATATCCAGGTGGGATCGTCAAGTTCGTAGAAGACTCCATCGATGCAGTCTTCTCCAAACTCCCCGTCCAAGACAACTACTTCTGGCGCGTCTACATCACCGGTTCCTATACCCCAAACTGCTGCCCAGAGTACCTCAAAGAAGCGAACTTCGAAAAACTTCGTAACGGCTTGTTAGATCGCTTGACGATTCAAACCGATTCCGTCGAAGGCTTCCTGCGAAAACATACCGGACAAATCTCCCGATTCGTGTTGCTCGATCACCAAGATTGGCTCAGCGATCACTACTTCCCACTCCTCGAATCCGAATGGCAAGCCATCCTCAATCGCGCAGCCCCAAAGACCCGTATTCTTTGGAGATCCGGTGGCTTGAGAACCGATTTCCTCAATGACGTGACCGTGAAGTGCGGAGGGAAATCTTGCCTCCTGCCAGAACTTCTTCACTACAAACAAGACCTAGCCAACCAACTCCATCAGCTTGATCGAGTCCATACCTACGGCAGTTTCTACATCGCCGATCTGGTCGAAGGCTTCAATAACTAATCCCCGAGATTGCGAGAAAGGCTCATCATGCACCTGCCCAAGGGTTTTCGTTTTGCTGGAGTGTCCGCTGGAATCAAAAGCCGCGCAGGAGCCAAGGATGTGGTCCTCATCGTGGCCGATAATCCTTGCACCGCAGCAGGTGTGTACACCACCAATCAAATCGTCGCCGCCCCCGTTGTCCTCTCCCGCTCGCGAACTCCCAGCAGCCGTTTGCGAGGTATCGTCGTAAACAGCGGTAATGCAAATGCCTGCACCGGCACCCAAGGCGACAAAGATGCAGCAGAAATGACCGCCCTCGCTGCCAAATCTGTCAAACTCCAAGGCCAATCCTCCGAACAAGACTTCCTTGTTATGAGCACTGGAATCATCGGACGCCATCTTCCTATGGAGAAAATTCGAAACGGAATCACCCAAGCCGCAGCAGAACTCGGTAGCTCCGAAACCCACTTTCTCAACGCTTGCGACGGCATCATGACCACCGACGCCTTTCGCAAAATCGCTGACCGAACCGCTTGGTCCTCCCAAGGTAACCACGCCCTGGTTGGCATGTGCAAAGGTGCAGGAATGATCGGCCCGAAAATGGCAACCATGCTCGCCATTGTTGTTACCGATGCTCCCCTCGATTGCTACCAAGCTCAACGGATGCTCCAAGCCGCCGCAAACCGCTCCTTTAACTGCATCAGCGTCGAAGGACACATGAGCACCAATGACTCCCTGGTCCTCCTCGCTTCCACTCCTACCGAAGAACGACCTGCTTTAAGCGATGCAGACGCCGCCATTTTCGAAGCGGAACTGACGGAACTGTGCATCGAACTCGCCAAGAAAATCCCCGATGATGGCGAAGGCGCCACCCACTTGATCGAAATCCAAATTCGCGGTGCCAATACCGATGCTGACGCCGACGCGATCGCCCGCTCAATCGCCCTGAGTAACTTGGTCAAAACCGCTATCACCGGCGGTGATCCCAACTGGGGACGTATCGTCTCTGCTGCCGGTTACGCAGGTGTGCCAATTCAACCAAAACGCACCGCCCTGAAAATCAACGGCCTGCCACTCTTCGATGCCGGAGAACCACTTGCGTTCGATGCGAAAACAGTGAGCCAATCGATCCGCTCTCAAAAGCTAACGCTTATCGAACTACAAGTCGGACTGGGACCAGGTACGGCCACCCACTGGACGACCGACCTGAATTCGGAATACGTACGATTCAATTCAGAATACACAACCTGATCGCTCGCCCGTAGCCACCGCTCTCCCGTAGCCACCGCCCTCCCGTAGCCACCGCTCGCCAGACGGTGGAAATATTCCTGGCAACATCCACCGCTTGGCAGCGGATGGCTACCATCAGAACCACCGCTCTCCCGTAGCCACCGTTCGCCCGTAGCCACCGCTCTCCCGTAGCCACCGTTCGCCAGACGGTGGAAATATTCCTGGCAACATCCACCGCTTGGCAGCGGATGGCTACCATCAGAACCACCGCTCGCCAGGCGATGGGCGTCGCCATTTCACGTGACCGTTAACCTTATCGAATCAACGTCTTGCTCGACTCACCAGCCACTTCACGGACAAACCGTGGGACCGCATAGCCCGATAGCTCGCTGCGCAATCGATCCACTATCTGCTCCCCTAACGCAACATCACTCTCAAAGTGAGCCGCACCTCCAACACGATCAAGCTGATGTAAGTAATAAGGCTGAACCCCTGCGTTCACCAAACCAACACACAAATCACGCTGCGCTTCTAACGTATCATTGACTCCCCTCAGCAATACCGCTTGATTCATCAAAATCACTCCCGCTCGACGCAACCCCTTCAAAGCATCGCAAAGCTCTTGGTCGATCTCCCTGACGTGATTGATATGTAACACCATCCAAATCGCACGTTCCATCGCGGAAATTTCTTCTAGAAACTCCGTATCGATACGGCTTGGAATCATCACGGGAAAACGAGTGTGAATCCGGATCCGCTGCACATGAGAGATCTGATTCGCCGCTCGTAGCAGTTCAAATAGCTTGCTGTTCCCCAGAGACAATGGATCTCCGCCCGAGAGAATCACCTCTTGGATCTGAGGATGCTCTGCAATGTATCCCAAAGCCTCATGCCACTGAATGAGTGACTTGGGGGCTTCGTCGTATGGGAAATGTCTTCGAAAACAGTACCTGCAATTTACGGCGCACATCCCAGAAGCAACAAGCAACGCACGCGTTGGATACTTGTGAATCAATCCTGGACTTTTGGTTGCATTCGAATCCCCAACGGCGTCATCGCTATATCCAGCGACCGACTCTCGCTCGCTTGCTAATGGCAAGACTTGCAACAATAACGGATCCGATGGATCACCTCGCTTCATCCGTGCCGCAAATTCTCGCGGAACAAGCAACGGGAAATCTGGCGACTCATCCAAAGGAGGTAACTGATCGCGCGACAGATCGATCACATCTAACAACTCACCAAGAGAACGAATCGCTTGCTGCAAGGACAGCTTCCATGATTTGGATTTGGGGGCGAGCATCCCATCAGATCCCATCAGCTACGTCCGTCGATTGATCTTGCGGCCCAAATTCATTGACGACGAACAAGACAGCAGCAACACAGAAAGGAATCAAATAGTAGACAACACGAAACATAATCACGGCACAAGCAATCGCACCTTTGGAATCCTCACTCGGACCTTCCAAAAAAGTAAACAGAATCAATTCCAAGATGCCATATCCACCCGGAACGTGTGTTAGAACTGCCGCAATCTGTGCCGTCAAATAAGCAATTAACACCGTGGAAAAGTTGATCTTGTCCGGACCCACAATGTCGGGCGGCAAAAGCATATAAAGCGTAAGAGACGCCAACAAAAAGTCTAACGCTGAAACCAGCAACTGCATCGCAGACAACTGAAACGGCGGAAGCGATATCGACAACCCCCGAATCGTGATCGGTTTACGAATCACCGCACAAGCCCCAAGGTATCCCGCAACGCACCCCAAGAAAACCACTCCCAAGATCTCTTGAGACAGCGAGGCACTACCCCAAAGCTTGGACTCTAATTTCAGCATCTCAACGACGCTCTGAGGCAAATGAATCGGCAATGCAATGAACGCTACGCCGGCTAGCAAAAATAACCCCAGCCAAAACGTCACCGATAGAATCGAAATCAAAGCAATGATCTCAAGCATGCTAAATCCCCAACGGGAATACATGCGGTAACGGGCTAGATTCCCACCAAAGAGCCAGCCCAGTACATTTCCCGACGCATATCCAACAATCGCCCCAGCCATCATCCGAGGCCAAGAGAGCTTCTTTTTCATGTACCGGATCGCAATCCAATCATAACCAGTCAGAATCACGTAATTCAAAGCCACAAGACACAACGCAATGACAATGTGACTCGTCGGCAAACTCTCAAAACCCCGCTGCACATCCGCCCAAGTCACCCCCTTGAGCTTCTTGGACAAGTAAGAAATCGCAATCGCCATCACCACGATGATCGCGGTGAACTTAAATACATCTCCCAAGCGACTGAGCACCGAGCCGGCGGGGCTTCCACCCACCCCTCCCACTGCCGGAGGGGCATAGGGCTGCGTATCTTGCTCAGGTTGAGAATCCGGTGACTGTGAAGAGGACATGGACTTTTACAAGAGAATTAAAAAGCATCAGATCCGCATTATAGCCGAGCATTCTTCGTTCGCCGAGTCATTTCCACGGAATGATTTCCACTCCCAACTAAGAATCCCACGCGAATCCGTGCCAAGATTCCAACAATTTGGATTCTGATCGGCTTGAAATCCTCAAACCACAGCTCTCGAACGACAAACCGTTCCGGAATCTAGGTAGGCTGGGGAACGTTTAGGTGATCTTCCCAAAAGTGCGATTCCAACAGCTATAGCGTCCGATACTCCTCTCGTACGGCCTCAGCTTTTCTCGTTTGGATGGACTTCGTTATGCACAGCCTACCCAGGAAATCACGCAAACTTCTCCTTCTGCCTTGCACCGCTCTTGTAGCCGTCTTCTCAGGGACAGCCTCCTATGCGCAGTCCCGAAGCGAAATCGTCGTACCAGGCACCGGCGTGCAAATGCAACAAGTCGGCGATGACTTTGAAGACGAGAACTGGGAGTTTATCCAAAACAATCCAAAAAGCACCGAAGACATCGATGAAAACCAACGAATGCCACTAGGCAAGTCCACCAATGGACGCTGGTACGAAGGGGCCAAACGAGGACATCCTGACGTTGTCCAGCGCGTCCCAACGCCACCCGGGGGCATCGAAGGAAGCGAAGGCTCGCTTTTGCTCCGATCGCTTTACACCGGGATCCCCAATCGCCCAAGCCACAAAATGCATCAGGATGACTTCATCTGCAATGTCCAGTACCGACTGGGCGGAACCATCAAAGTATCCCAATCGCCGAATGTCACCACGCGTGTCTTCGTGCCTCCCTTGGATGAGTGGGAAAAACGCAACGGGCCACACTTCGCCTTCCGTGCCGCAGTGGAAACTACCATCACGGAAACCAAGACCAAGTTCTTGTTCAGCAGCAAATCAGAAAAAGACGAAGTCTACTGGCCCGGATTGTTTATCCTTCGCGGAACTCGTCAAGTCGAGGGAAAGACAGTGCCTTATGCCTACTTCCGTGTCCGGGCAGATCGTAACGGCGGTGACTTCATGGGCCCTGACCTTCCGGTCACCGGTTGGTGGACCCTTGGCCTATCCTTCACGCCCGACGGCTTGGTTCACTACTTCGCTCGTCCCGGCGTCGAAGAGTTACGTCGTGAAGATTACATCGCCACATCGATGCCCTACGGCTATCGCTGCGAAGAACTCCGCTCCTTCTTCTACAACGTCGTCAACGGTGATAACGGTCGCGACTGGAGCTCAGACTGGATTGTCGATGACCCCAAGCTCTACGTAATCCAAAACACGCGTATGGCGAAACGCTAAAGAGCTCCCAAAAATGGAGAAGGCAACCGTCTCCACGTTCAACGTTCGTGGCAGATGGCTCCGTAGGGTGCGGTGAAGCGGTCGCAAGTTCATGATTGCGTTACGGCCAAATCACACTATCGCATCCCCATCATCGCAAGGCCTACCTCAGCGACCGCGAAACCCACCGTCACTGCGAACCCAAGACCGGTTCGAAGGCAAACCTCTCCACGATCAACCTTCGTGGCAGATGGCTCCGTAGGGTGCGGTGAAGCGGTCGCAAGTTCATGATTGCGTTACTGCCAAATCACACTACCGCATCCCCATCATCGCAAGGCCCATCCCAGCGACCGCGAAACCCACCAGAGAACGCACTGGTATGTTCCGCGGTCTTCTGTTTGAACCTTGCACACTGAATCAATAATGCTTACTGGTTCGTACGTGTCCGATCATTGTTGACGTGGGGACCGCTGCACATACCCTACGTTTCACAATGCCCTACGGTCTTCTTTGCGTCTTGGCGTCTTTGCGTGAGCAGAGAACGCACTGGTATGTTCCGCGGTCTTCTGTTTGAACCTTGCGCACTGAATCAATGATGCTTACTGGTTCGTACGTGTCAGATCATTGTTGACGTGGGGACCGCTGCACATACCCTACGTTACTACCATCAGCGCAACCGCTCGTCCGTAGCCACCGTTCGCCAGACGGTGGTGATCTTCCTGGCAACGTCCACCGCTTGGCAGCGGGTGGCTACCATTGCACCCGAAAGTCGCAATTTACAGTTACTTCTTGTACGACTCTTCAAAGAGCTTCTGCTGCGCCGCAATGCCTGCCAACTCAGCTTGAGTCTGCTGCAACTTGGCCATCACCGCATCTAACGCCTGCTGATGCGGTGTCATCTCCTTTGCCAAATTATTCTTGGCTTCTTGCGTCGTGGCCATCAATGCCTGTAGCTCCGCAAGTTGCTTCTCGATCTGAGCGATCGTCGCCTGCGTCTGATCCATCTTCGCTTTTACAGCCGCTAGATTATTCTGAACTGGCTGGGCCTCCGCGTTGATCGCAGCTACGGTTTGCTCAAGCGTCGTTTTCTTCGCTGCATACTCAGCCGCTAAACTTTGAAAACGCACAAGTTCCTGCTCTAGTGCCGCAAGTTCAGCCGCCACAGCGTTCGCCGCACCATTCGCTCCATCTAATTTCGCTTGTGCAGCTGCCAACTTCTCGTTGGCTCCCTTCAACTCAACATTAAGCTCTTCCAATCGTTTGTCCGCTGCAACCTTCGCGGTGTTCGTCTCGGCTAACTTCGTCATTGCATCCGCATACTCCTTCGCTTTCGCTGCATTCGCAACCGCGAGGTCTGCTACTTCCTTCTCCTTGACTCCCTTTTCGGTATTCAATGCCGTCAGTTCGTTATTGAATTGTGTCAGAGCGGCTCCCTTTGCTTCAACCACTTTGGCGGCCTCAGCAATCTGTGCGTCCAATGCCGCTGGATCAGGTACTTGCCCCTCCTTCTGCTTCTGTAATGCCACAAGTGCATCATCAGCTTGCTTCTTCTCTGTCGTGCCTTGAGCGACTTGCGCTGTCTTTGCAACAATGCCCTCATTGGTCTTCGCCAACTCTGCTTGCTTCGTCGCAATTTGCGTTGCATACGTATCTACCGCAGCCTTGAGCTGGTTAGCTGCATTGGTCAGATCATTGATTTGTGTGACATACGTCGCAATCAAATTCTGCTGGTCTGTCGTAGCTTTCTGCACCGCAGCAGTTTGTGTTTGTTGCTGCACATACTCTGCATTCACGCCCTGTGCCGCAGCAGCAACCTGAGCATGACGATCCCGAGTTGCTGCAATCGTCATCTCCAAAGTTCCCGGATTCGCAGCGAGCCGCTTTTCGTCCGCAGGATTCGCTCGCAACCAAACACGAACGTTTCCAGCCCAATCCCCAGCAGCGACGTGTTGCGAATCGACGGTAATCGCAACTTCCTGCCCTGCCTCCACCAACGCTGGCATCTCACCTGCCGCATTGCCACCTGCATCCCAAATTTTGACCTTATTGTCCTTACCCGTGGAAACCATCACGCCATCGTTGGCAATCGCAATCGCTGCCGCACCACCCGGATGCGCATCCCATGACTTGAGCAACTTGCTCTCGTTCATGTCCCATATCTTCAGCGTGCCGTCCAACGACGCGCTCACCACCGCAGCCGAGTCGGGACGCCAAGCCAAAGATCGGATCTCGTTCTTGTGTCCTTGCAAATCAGCATACATCTTGCCCGTAGCCGATTCCCAAATCACTAAGCCAGCTGCTCGATCCGCCGTAGCCAATAACAATCCGTCAGGACTAAAACGCAAAGCATAAATCCAATCCGTATGCTTCTTCTGCTCCCAACGCAACTCGCCCGTGAGCGTGTCGTACACTCGGACCATCTTCTGTGGCCCAGCCACCGCAATCAAGCGATTGTCGTCGCTGATGTCCGCTGCCATCACAATATCAAGCTCATCACCTACCTTGGCGATCCTGTTCCCCGTTGCAATATCGCAAAGAACCGCAAATCCATTCACACTGTGCCTGCCACCACCAATCAATACTAACTTTCCATCCCGAGAAAATGTAATCGATTGCGGCTCTCCTTCCGGGAAAGGAAGAATCCCGAGAAGTTGACCACTCTGGGAGTGATATAGCGATACTTGATTTTGTCCCCCCACAGCGATCAGCGGAGACCAGGGTGCTGCACCCAACGCAGAAATCGCTGAAGCCTTCGGTGTATACAACGGTGTCTGCTTGAGAATCGTCATCGGCATCGGCGGTGGACCCTCCGGTCGACCTGCTGCTGCAACGCTAATCGAGGCCGCATTTGCCATCGGCTTGCGAATCGCCGACCCACTGTTCTCCGGCATCCCCTGCTCAATCCAAGTCTTCAGCAAATCCAATTTCGCCTGCGCGATCTTGTCCTGCATCGGTGGCATCACCGGTTGCTCTTTGTGAGCGGTCAAAGCAAAGAGACGCGAAGACTCCACATCACCAGCAATAAGCACCTCTCCACTGCTACCACCCGCCATCGTCGACTGATAATTCTCTAACGACAATCCACCCTTCTTAGCATTGTTGTTGTGACACGATGCACAATGCTCACGGAAAATCGGCTTGATGTGATCTTCATAGGTGATCTTTGCAGGCTCTTGCGCAGCCAAGCCACTCACTAGCAGCCCACCGGAAAAGCATAGGCTCAGCGGTCCGCTGACAAATCGTGTGAAACGCATATTCGTGAACATCGGTTAGTGATTAAAAATGAACTCGCGACTATTGAGAACCGCCCAGAACGCATCATGTAACCCCTGATCAGGATTAGCCGATTCGCTTATCAACTGCATCAAGCGGGCACGCTCCGAATCCGTAGGCTTCCGCGAAAGACATCGTAGATAAATCCGATCGATGATCGCCTCCGGCGCCAAACCTTCCTTCTTCCAATTCTGCAACATCTGCCCCTGATTGATCTTGCCACTGACAGCACCACCATTGATCAAATGCAACGCTTGCGATAACGAAGGATCCGTCGTCGCTTCCGCTGCACAGACCGTCGTTCGAGCACTACGTCCAAACGTGTTCAAGAAGTAGTTGCTCGTCGCACCATCTGCGATCTGAACTGCGCGAGCTCCAATCGGCAAACCTCGGAACTTGTCCTTCGTCTCTGTAACCTGAGAAATGCAATCCAATAAATTCTCGGCAGGAATACGACGCACCGTAGCATGTGAGTAATTGCGAGTATCTTCCTCATTGCCAGTAACCGGTACCGTCGTGCGCTGATAGGTCTGCGAGTTGCAAATGTCGCGTACCAATTGCTTAATGTCGTACTTGTACTCGATCAACTTGGCCGCAAGCGCATCGAGCAACTCTGGATTGCTCGCTGGGTTACTCGCGCGGAAATCATCCACCGGATCGACAATCCCAACGCCAGTAAAGTGTGCCCAAATCCGATTCGCTACGCTCTTCGCAAAAAATGGGTTCTCGTTGCTCGTCATCCACTCAGCAAGCACCACACGGCGATCCTTGCCATCTGTCGCTGCAGGACCACCCCCTAAATATTTCGGCTTTACCACTGCTCCACCCACCGGGTGATTCACTTCTCCACCACCACCATTGAATACCAACGTCTGGCGGTAATCTTCAGATGTCTTTCGACCAACCTGAGAAAAGAACGCCGCAAATCCGTAGTAGTCATCCATCGTCCATCGATCGAACGGGTGATTGTGGCACTGTGCACATTGCGTACGAATCCCCATGAAGACCTGAGCAACATTCTCAGAGAGCTTCAATCGATCCAACTCCACTTGATAAAAGTTCGTCTGAGGACTTTGGAAGGTTCCACCCGTTGCCGTTAATAATTCACGCACAATCTGATCGATGGGTGTGTTCGATGCAATCTTGTTGATCAACCAGTTGTAGTACAAGTAAGCTGCCTTGTAGCTGACCTGATTGTTGCTCTTGATCATCAACAAATCAGCCCACTTCATCGCCCAAATTTCACTGAACTCCTTGCGTCCTAGCAACGTGTCGACCAACGCCGCCCGCTTGTTCGGATCCGTGCTCGCTAAGAAGGATGCCGTCTCCGCCTCTGTCGGCAATAAGCCTGTAACGTCGACCGTCACCCGCCGAACAAACTCTTCATCCGAGCACAAGCCACTCGATGGCAATCGCAACTTGAGCAACTTGGCGTCGACCAACGAATCGATGTAATTCCCCTGACTCGGCTTAAACTCGTACTGTAGACCATTGGGCAAAGCCAGCACTTGCGTACCAACCGTGTGCGTATCAAATCGCGCCATCACAAACGCTTCGCCTCGCACACCACTGGTTACTGTTCCATCCAGCGACACCGCACCCGTCCGCTCATTGTTCGTCGTGAACCCAGCTAAATCCCAAACGTCCCGCTGAGTCCCATCCGCATAGGTCGCCACTGCAACCAATCGCTGCTTGGCACCCTCACCCTCCATCACCGCTTGAGGTGGATACAAATCCACTTTCGTTACCGCAGGCGGCCTCGCAGCATCTGCAGGTGCCCCCGCTTGCAACCATGCCAAGACCGTCTGGTAATGCTTGCTACCCGGCTCGATCTTCTTGCCTCCCGAGTGCTGCACCGCTCCAATCGCCTTGAGCAACAACAAACTCTGATCAGGAACTGCTAAGTTGATTCGGCGAATACCAATCTCACGGGTGATCCTCTGATAATCCCCCAACGGATCAAATCCGAAGAGACTCAAGCGAAATCCATCCTTACCCCTCGCCGCACCGTGACAAGACCCCGTGTTGCAACCAACCTTGGTAAAAATGGGCAAAACATCTCGCTCAAACCCAACCGTTCGAGGTGTCTGACTCTGCGTCACCTCAAAAGTCGCACGCGACTCCATCCCATTCCAAGTCCCAATCAGCTGGGTCGCTCCATCCGCAACCGGATACAAAGTGAAATTCTCTAACCGACCAAACGCCGCGTTCTCTAACTTCCACTCCACTTGCTCCGTCACATCCACCGTAATGCCGTCCGTTCGCGTCGCCATCGCCATAAAACGCTGCGAATCGTTCTGTGCACTGATTTTGATCAACGGCGGATAGACGGCCAAACTCTTATAAGTTGCTGCCGGTGCCGGCGCTTGAGCAGGCACCGGTGCAGCAGGTGCCGGTTGAGACTCTTGAGCGAAGAGAACCAAAGGGGCGATCGCAAAGCCCTGGCAACCCACAAGGGTCCATAGTGCCCAGTTTCGAATCGATGTTTTTCGCATGGTCATTCTGATGTAGTTCGGGTCAATCGTTCGCTTGCTGAAAATTACGGAACTAGGATGCGATATCCGCATCGCTAATTGCCACCGGTTTTTTGTTTCCGAAGTTGCTCTAGCCTGCTCAATGGCTTCTCCGTCGGAGCGGGAGCTGGCGTAGGTGTTGGCATCGGTGCAGGTGCCGCAGCCGGGGCCGGTGGAGGTGCCACAGGTACGTCAATCTGTACCTCGGCATTGCCATTGGTCTGACTGATGATCCCCTTCTCATGTGTCACCGTCCCTCGACAGACCAGTGTCTTGTAGTTCCCAGCTCGTGTCTCGGCAGGTATCTGCAGTGGAAACACTAACTGCTTCGCATCCGCCGCCACCGTTAACTTCGGTGTCGGCGACGATGTTCCAGGTGGCAACCCCAATAACTCGACTTCAATCGTGCCCTCAACGGGTCGCTTTAGCTCCAACCCTACGATCACATCCGCCGGCTTTCCTTGCTCTGCCATCGTCTTGGCAAACTTGAATTGGAATAACGCCTCCTGAACATCAAGCTCAATAAATTCCGATGCAATAGTCACTGGCCCAAATCCACTCTCCGCAGTAGCCAATACCAATATGGGCCACTTCCGGATCGCTGCGCCATTGTTCGCTGTTATGTTCATCGCAACCGTCGACTGATCCGCTGGGATCGTCACAGGCGAAGCTCCAATGCCAGGAGGTGCAGTTAATAACCGTATGTTAATCGGTTGATTAAAGCCTTCCTTACGCTTTGCATTCACCGTCAATGCCATCGAACCATTGCGTACAATCGGAACTTGGGGCTGGACGATCTCTACATCAAACGGAGCGGCATCGACGATGTTTACGGACAATCGATCATCCCATCGCCCCCAAACATCCACGTTGTTCTGCCCGCGAATCAACTGCGTCCGCTGATTGAGAAAACCAGTCAAAGTCCGCTCAGGTGATACGACCAAACTTGCGGAAAGATCCACGAGCTTCGATGCGTTCGGAGCGTCCGCAGCAGCACGGAAAATCATCTGGATCTGACTCTGGTCCGCAGCAACTAATCCGTCCGAATGACTTGCTCCAGGTGGCAAATCAGCAACAGCTATACGCCCCTCGCCACCCACATTCTTGCGTACCAAGTTCGTTTCAATTGCCATTCGCGCCCCCTTGGGCACGTTGACTACCTGCGATACATATCGCTCCAACTCGTTGACCGTCGTTCCAATCTCCGCCTCCGCAGGTGTCACCTCGACTCGGTAAACAAAGTGCTTGCCACCCCGACCAAGGTGATCCGAAATGCATACGGCGTACTTGCCATCCTCCGGAACTTTGAAACTCAAGTAACTGTCAGGACCACCCTGGTCGTCGTTCGACGCCAACCCGCCTCCCCCGACCTTGAAGATCTGAAGCACAGGATCCACCTGCGATCGCAACGGCATTCTCGAATGAACTTGCACATCAAGCTGCTGGTCTTTCTTGGCTTCAAAGACCCAGTAGTCGCGGTCGTTTTCTGTCTCCAGGATTCCATTAAATGCCACTGGGACTGCATGCGACGTAGGGATAGCGTTGTAATCGGAGTTCGGCTCTGCCTCCAAGACGTTAGGAATGTTCACAACCCGAATCATGTTCGGCGACGGTGCTACCATTCCATCCTGGGTTGACCAAATCCCAGCGGACTTCGTTCTTGCATCTGCTGGAACCTCAAAAGTCTCCTGCCAAGTATTGCCGAGCAAATCCACACAAGTTGCCGTCAGAGGCTGACCCGCCGGCCCACCCGATGGCACAATCGCCACAGGACGTGGGTAACCGCCAACATGAAGTCGATACTTGGATTGATCATTCCCCCCGAAACTGCTCTCGCGAACTTCGATGATGTAGCGTCCCTTGGCCGGTGCTACCATCGAACACAAACAATCCTGTTGCAAAAATACCGAATCGTCGCTCGCGGTGATCTCAAACCGATTCGAGTCATAAATTGCTACATAAGGGTCGAAGAAATTGTTCAAATAAGAATGCCGAAGACCTTCAAGCTCGACATTCAGCTTTTGTCCCGCTTCCAAATCCACAGCAAAATAGTCAACGTCTTCGTTGAGAACGACGCCGTCAACCGTTGAGTTATTCGCAATCACCTGCGCCTTGGCAAACTCACTATTCGGCTCAACTTCCGCCACTGTCGGCAACGCCGACACACCAAACAACCTCATGTTGCTCGTACCAGTCGCGGTAACCACCCGAAATGGATGCAACTGTGTCTTCGCATCTGCTGCCGCTGAAATCGTTACCTTGATGTTGTTATCGTCAACCTTGGTAATATTCGTGGCACTCAAACCAGGTGTGTAAAAAAGCAACTCCCGAGCATCCCCCAACCGTGCCCCGGATATCTGAACCTCGACCGATTGTCCACGCTGAACTCCCACCACGGAAAGAGAGTTCGCTTCTGGCTGCGAAGCCTCGACAGACTGAAAACTCGCACCCCCCGCCAATCCAATAAGACCGGCGAACATCGCTCCCCGAACGAACCTTTGCGATCGCTTCTTGAACCCGTCGAACCATCGTTTGCTTAAGCGTCTCATTGAATCACCGACTTTATTTCTTCGAGTCCGAAATACTCTTGTGCTTATTCACTCAATTACTGGTCTGTATTACCCGCCTGATGACTTGCCTGCGACGGCATTTCGCGTTTTCAAAGAAGACCCTTGGACGGAAACCACATAAAAAATGAACCCGTAAACCTAGCCCATGATTTCTAGTCGAGCCAACCGTCCTAAGGGAATCGCCTTTGAATCGATTCTGTTTCGTGGGGTGGGAGCGAACCAAACGTCGCAACGAAACATCAGCATTGCCAGCCTTGGCTCTCTCCTTCCGCGAAACTTTCGACTCGCGTCGACAAAGTTCTCAGAAGCATTCCTTAGTTTTCAACACCAATTCGTTGCCACCGTCACTGAGTATCGATGGCAACGACCTCTCATTTTCAATCGCCTAAACTAAGCGATGATTTCATTGACCACGCGACCACCATCGCAAATCTCAATGGGACGATCACCCGGTGCCATCAACTCCTTGTCAGCGACAATGCCTAACAAGTGGTACATCGTGGTTGCCAAGTCTTCCGGCGATACCGGATCAAACTCAGGCTCCGTCGCTGTCGCATCGGACGAACCGTAAACCAACCCACCCTTGACACCACCACCAGCCAACATCACCGAGAAGACCTTGGGCCAGTGATCTCGACCCGCATCGTTGTTGATCTTCGGGGTTCGACCAAATTCGCTGCTGACCATAACCAAAGTCTTGCTGAGCAAACCTCGAGAATCCAAATCTTCAATCAATGCCGCAAGCGCTTGGTCCAACGGTGGCATGTCTCGACGCATCCCGCCTGCAATCTGATTGTGCATGTCCCATCCACCATAAGTGACGGTTACCATGCGAGCCCCCGATTCAACCAATCGACGAGCCATCAACAATCGCTGACCGGCCGCATTGCGACCATATTTGTCTCGTAATCCATTGTCTTCAGCTTCTATGTTAAACGCTTCCCGAGCCGAATCACTACTGATCAGTGCATAAGCTCGCTCGTAGAACGTATCCATCGCGGTCAAGTTATCCGACTTCTGCTTGGACTCGAAATACTCATTGACCGCATCCAAGGCCGAGCGACGGCGTTGGAATCGAGCCATGTCGACGTCCCCTTGAAGATTCAAGTCCTGGACTTTGAATCCCTTGTTCGCAGGATCCGCACCGAGACTAAAGGGCCCGTAACTGGAACTCAAATACCCCGAACCAGAGAACTCATTCGGATTGTTTGGAATCGCGACATAAGGTGGCAGATTGTTGCGAGGGCCATACTCGTGACTAATCACCGATCCAAAACTAGGATAGGACAACGCCGGCGATGGCTTATAACCAGTGAACATGTTGTGTGTCCCGCGCTCGTGCGCCGCCTCACCGTGCGTCAACGATCGGATCACTGTCAACTTATCCGAGATAGCCGCAAGCTTCGGCACCGTCTCGCAAAAAATATCCCCAGTCTTCGTCTTGATCGTCCCCATCTCGCCGCGATATTCCAAAGGACTATAAGGCTTCGGATCAAAGGTCTCTTGGTGAGCAATCCCACCCGGCAAGAAGACGTGAATGACACTCTCCGCCTTCGCCTCAATAAAGTCGTACTGCTTCTGATCCCCGCGTGCTCGAAGACGAAACATGTCGCCGAGGGTTAGCCCCAATCCGCCTACCGCACCGACGGTCAAAAAACCTCGACGCCCCATTGGATTACCCAAGCATCTCATGACTTCGCTCCTCTAATAATGTTCACAAGTGGTTCAATACGACAGATTGTTGCACAAAAACTAAACGATCGATTCTTGCTCGACAACAAATACGTTTCGCAATTCCGTACGGTTTAACTACCTTAACTACCGCACGAACACGCAGGAAACCATTCTGGCAACTCGAACCGCAGGGACGCTGCAAACGCCCCAGCCAGCTCTACCGTGTGCGAGTAACAGTTCTATGGGTGGGAGTTGACCTAATTCAATCTTGCCACTTCTTACTGTCCTAACAGTTCTATCTTTACCAGACAGCAACCTCTAGACACAAAAAGTTTACGCAAAATCGACTTCGATCAGGAGGGATACCCCCCATTATAGTGTATTTGATCGGCCAATGTACCTAGAACTTTTTCGATTCTACGGCTTGAATGGGCTGTTTTTCCCCCTTGTCGTCAAATCGGTGTCACCCACGTATCCACTTCGCACCAGCCACCGCCCCCTGACCTCCTTTCCAAGTTGCCATATTGGCGGAAAATACGCCTTTACGGTGATTTTCATAGGTGGGGGCTCGACGCGACGCTACAATCCAAACGCACTGCCCACGGCGGAAATTCCGCTGTCGAGCTATCCGTGCTTCGAACAGGAAATCGCTTGCTATGGGTCAAAGGGATCACAATGGATTGCCCGCCGGTTTCGACGGGACGGTGCGCCTATTCCCTCTCCCCAACCTCGTTCTCTTTCCCAACGTCATCCAAAATCTCCATATTTTCGAACCTCGCTACTGCGAAATGCTTAGTGATGCACTCGAGTCCGATGACCTGATTGCGATGGCCCTCCTCGATCGAGGCTGGGAGGAAAACTACGAAACTTATCCTCGAATCGCTCGCACCGTCTGCATCGGACGCATCATCAATCACACTCCCCTCGGCGACGGTCGGCATAACATCATGCTCGCCGGACTGCATCGCGCACGGATCGTCGAAGAACTCGACGTAGCGACATCGTTTCGCCAAGCTCGCGTCGAACTGATCGAAGAAATCACATGGGAACATCAGGAATTGGCACAAGCCGCCAAATACCACCTCGCCAAACTCTTCCGGAGCTTTCTACCCCCTGAAATTGCAAAATCCGATCCCCTGTCAGAAGTTCTCGTTCATCAACTACCTCTG
>JBIJCS010000651.1:0-3037 GCA_044344575.1 Pirellula sp.
TAGTGGGATTTATGCCGAGGTGACTTTAGCGTTTCGGGATCAGCGTTGGCAAGCGTTTCCTTGGACGTACGCAGACTACCAGCGACAAGATGTATTAGAGTATCTCACACGAGCTCGGGAGTGGTTTACACGGAAGGTTGCGAGTGATGGTCGTGGGAGTTCGCGAGCTTAGAGGTCAATCCTTTAGATTGGAAGATTATGGCTGGATGGATGCTTGGGATTTGTTTGGTTGGGATAGTGTGTTTAGCGAGTGTTATCTCGTTGTTGGTAGTTCGTTGGGTGAAGCTCAATGCGGTTGCATTGAAGTTGATCGATTTGCCCAATGAGAGGAAGGTTCATACAACACCGATTCCGAGGGGGGGTGGGTTGGGGATTTGGTTAGGGGTATTGAGTGTATTTTTGGTAGGCAGCATTGGCGTGTTGTTGTTGCAGGTATTGCCTTCATCGACACGGAGTCTGTTGCCGGGTTGGGTGCAAGAGGCGATGCCAGGAATGTTGAGCAAGCTTGGGGCGATCTGGTTGTTGCTTGCAGGAGGGAGTGTGATCGCAGTATTAGGGTTGCTAGATGATCGGTATGGGTTGGATTGGCGGGTGCGGATTTCGGTAGAGTTTGCGGTGGCTGCGTTGATTGTTTATGGGATGAATTTGCATTTGACGGCGTACATTGATTTACCTTGGTTGACGCCATTGTTGAGTGTTATTTGGATCGTGATGTTGATCAACTCATTTAACATGTTGGACAACATGGATGCGTTGAGTGCTGGGGTGGCAGCGATTGTGTGTGCGTTTTTGGCGATTATGTTGCTGACGACACCGGAGCATGCTCAGGGGCAACCGCAGGTATTCGTGGCGATCATGGTGTTGGCTTTGCTGGGGGGATTGCTTGGTTTTCTCAAGTACAATTGGGCGCCTGCCTCGATATTCATGGGGGATTCGGGGAGTTACTTCGTCGGTTACTGGATTGCTGTTTCAACTTTGTTATCTACGTATGCAGGGGCAAAAGGGGAGACGCCGCATGCGGTAGCGGCACCGTTGTGTTTGTTAGCCATACCCATTTATGATACGTTCAGTGTTATCTATATTCGGCTACGGGAGGGACGCAGTCCTTTTCAGGCTGACAAGAAGCACTTTTCGCATCGGCTTGTGGAGCTTGGGATGACCAAGGGGCAGGCGGTTAGCACCATTTATCTTGCGACTGTGACCTGTTCACTGGGCGCGTTGATTTTGCCTCGCACGGATTGGATTGGTGCGGGTTTGGTGTTGTTGATAGTCCTAGCGATGCTGGGGCTTATTGTGGTGTTGGAGAGCTTCACCAAGAAATCATCAGTTTCCTAGGGCCTCATTTCAGAAAACTTTGCGCGATGCGATCTAACTCCTCTGGTACATTGTCATCGGATACTACTTTGTCAACGGCTAGTGCAGTCGGGGGTGGTCAGGGTGGTTCCGTATTGTTGCATTTGACACAAGCGGCAGCATGGATTGCGTTGTTGTTTTCAGTCGCGATTTTGGTTTGGAACCCGAGTGATTCTGCAACGAGTGTGGCGGCGGGTGATTCGTTGTATGCGATTGCGTTAGCGTTGGGGACGTTTGGCTTAGTAGGGTTATCGATTTGGTTTTCGGGTGGCCGAGCGACTTGGAGTCAGACGCGATTGTTGTGGTTGTTTTTGGGGATGGTGGTGTTGTGGCATGGGATGGCCACTGGTTGGACTGTGGGAAAGACGAACACGAAGCATGCGATTCATGGGTTTTGGCAAAGTGCAGCGTTTTGGAGTTTGCTATTTTGCATCGCTTGGCTGAGTCGCAATTTGCTAGGTGCGGTAAGGCTTTTGCGATGGTGGTGGATTCTTGGATTCTTTGTATTGTTGTATGGGTTTTGGGAGTATGGGGTCTTGCAACCGCGATTCCGGGCGGAGTTAGCGGCTGATCGGATTGGATTGTTAGAGCGTCAGGGGATCGATCCTGATTCATCGATGGCGATCTTGATCACGAATCGGATTGAGAGTACGGAGATACGAAGTTTTTTTGCATTAGCTAATTCATATGCGGGTTTTTTGGTTGCGTTATGGCCGGTGTGGTTGGGTTGGGGGATATCGGTATTGCAGCGAGGTGTGGATTCTTCGAGTACCAAGGGTGCTAAGACTGAGAAGTTGGTTGCTTGGTTGTGTCTTGCGGCTGCAGCGGTAGCGTTATTGCTGACAAAAAGCCGCTCGGCGTGGGTAGCGGTTGGGGTGGGAACGGTGCTTACGTTGCTGCTCGATCCTCAGTTAAGGCGAGATGGATATGGTTGGTATCGAAGGCATATAGGTCTTACGGTTGGCGTATTGATTGCGTTGTTGGTGGTCTTTGGTGTGGTCTATGCCTTGGACCCATTGATTTTCCAGGAGGCTGGTAAGTCCTTGGGGTATCGGATGAATTACTGGGAGGGGGCTTGGGATTTGATTCAGGAGAGTCCGTTACTGGGCTTTGGTTCATTGAACTTTCAGTCGACCTATTTGAGGGTTAAGCGGAGTATTGCAGCGGAGACACCTGCTGATCCGCATAATTTCTTGTTGGAGATTGCTCATGCGGGTGGTTGGGGGTTGCTGGGTTTGACGTTGTTTTTTATTGCAGCGGTAGGTTGGTTTGGTTGGCGTGCGCGCGTCAAGTCGAGGGTTGAGCATGGTCACGAATTATTTCCGGAGCATCGGTTTACATTGCGGGGTAGTCAGGTGGCGATGGTGTTATCGGGGTTATTTGTATTGGGTTTTGCGTTTTTTACGGTAGGGGATGAGGAGTTGGTGGGTACAGCGTTGGCAGCGGTTGTAGCTGGTGGTATGGGGGTGTGGATGGTGAGAAATGGGTCGGCGAGTGAATCGATGCTAGGGATTGTCAGAGACAAGTCGGTATTGTTTTACGTGTCGTTTGTCGCGACGCTTGTTCACTTATTGGCATCAGGTGGGTGGATGTTGCCAGGGACGATGGTTGGTCCGATTTTGGCTTTAGGTTTATTCATCGGGTCGATTGGTCGAGGTGAGGTTGTGGAGGCATCTGATGGACG
>JBIJCS010000580.1:0-3026 GCA_044344575.1 Pirellula sp.
GATTTGCTCCCTGGTGCCGAATCGATGGACAAGGACCGCTACACATACCCTACCGTCATACTCAACTTCCTCCCTTTCCGCCTTTGCTTCTTTGCGTGAGACATGGGAATCGAATCCTGGTACGCCTCCGGCTGACTGCTAAACGAAAGAATTTCTCCCTTTGCGTCTTTGCATGAGACTTTCTTCTCTGCTCCTATTGAACCAATCGATCCCGGAATCGCTTCGCAGCCTCCCTCGGTTCCTCCGATCGCCAAATGGCATGGCTGACCGCTACACGTCGAATGCCCGTCGCAAGCACTTGATCCAAGTTCTCCAACGAAATCCCGCCGATCGCATAAGCCGCCAAGCTAGGTTCATTCGCCTCCAACCATTCCGCCGCCTGTTTCAAAAACGCAAGCCCCGAAAAATTCTCAAACTGCTTCGTCTGGGAAACAAACGTCGGCCCACATCCGATGTAATCGACCCCCAAAGCCACCCCGCGCTGGACCTGCTGCAAATCATGAGTTGAATATCCGATCATCTGCCGTGGCTCTAAGATCCGCCTCGCCACCGACACCTCAAGGTCATCCTGCCCAAGATGCACTGCCGCCGCCTGCACAGCTCGTGCAACATCGACCCTATCATTTACCACAATCTTCGTCTTCTGACCATCCACAACTTCGATCGCTCGCAAAGCGTACTCAACCAACTGCTGAGTCGTACACTCTTTATCGCGTATCTGAATCCATTGAACTCCCCCCTCAGAGATCGCTCGAACCCTCTCCGCAAACACATCGATCGGCAATCGACAATCCACCAACACGTATAGCAACGCCCCACGCAAGAAGTCTCGATCGCGACGAAGCCCTAACACGATCGCCGCGTTCAAGTCATATACCTGATAACGTATTCTTTCGATCGCAGAAGCTCCCTCAGGGATTACCACCTTGGCACCTTCCTCTAACACACGCAACCCCTGCTCTACCCTTGCCGCAGCCGCTTGTGCGATCGATACCACCCCCTCCGTTCGCTCGAACTCATCCTGAATCTTGGTGCTACAACCTACATCACCTGCGGTATCTCGCGAAGCAAGAAACACCCCGAGATCCGCCCCCCGAAACGCTTCTTGCAATCTATGTCGCACTTGCTTGTAGTTCGCTTGTAGCAAACCCAGCCCCTGAAAACGCGCGATGTCCTCCAAGGTCCTTAAACCCTCCATCACGCGATTGCGGTTCGCATCCATCATTCGCCAAATCACTCCTTGATTTCCAATATCTACCGGTTCAGCCATGCCCACCTCCCTATCTCGTACAACCAAAATGCAAACGTCATCATCCCATGACACACGTTAACGCTGAAACTCAAGTATCATCGACAAATAACTTCGCTTTTCCACAAAACCTAATTGCAGTGCAATCGCTAAACTCTCGATCGCTCGCTCTGCCTCCCGAAGCGCAGTCTCATCATGAACTACACATTCCAATTCCGCAAAACTACCCAGTGATTCCACTTGATCCATCGTCACATGCATCCCTGGATAAAATCCTTCCAACGAAAACACTCGGCGTGTCTTTCGTACTACCGCTACCGGTTCAAATCCCAAAGCCTGCCACACGCGTTGCAAATCCTCCTGGGTTCCTTCCGCCAACGGAAACTCAATTTCCGGACGGATCTTCAAAGCCCCCTCACTGCGAGGGCCTTTGTAGGTAACATGCCATCGCTGATTCACGCACCGCATCCGTAACGCTTCATCGGTAATACGAAAGTCGCGACAAGGATGTCGCAAATAGTGATCCTCATGCTCTTCCATTGTCTTCTCGATCGGACTTAATTGCTGAAGTCGATCGAGAAACATATCAACCTGATCCACACGGTATTTTCCCTCGATCTCAACCGGGAATTGCAATCCACTGCGACTCATGATTGTTCCCCCTGCATTGGAGTTTTCTGACCCGCAAGACCCTCGCGGTACGATTGTATGAAGCTCTTCATTTTACCAAGATCCTTAATTCCCGGTTCCGATTCGATCCCAGAAGCGACATCAACTCCCACAGGCATCACCAACTTCATTGCATCCTTCACATTTTCCGGATTCAATCCGCCAGCCAACAGAAAGGGAACTCCCAAACCATCTACCACGCTACTATCGGATTCCATCGGCACATCTGCAACTACCCGTGGGAGAAAGGACGCAGGTCGTGGCGTTAGCAACTCCCAAGCAACCCGCTTGCCAGTCCCACCCTTGTGGATCGGATCATAGGCATCGATCAACAAGCCACTTACAGGAGACGAATCCGAACACACCAAAGAACTCCATTCTTGGATCAAAGCATCATCAACACTGCCACGATACGGCAGCGCTCGCAAGATCGGCACATCTATCCATCCAGCAAGTCTACGAGCACTGTCAATCCAACTCGGATCCTCATCCCCATGCAACTGAATCCCAACAAGCGAGCATTGCCGGACTGTCCCAAGCACCTCTTCGGGGGTTGCATCCACGAACACACCGATAAAACGCGGCGTCGGAAAACGCTTCGACGAAGAACTTGATAACTCCGTTGTACTTTCCCCCAACGGATGCGGTGCAATAAATGGTTCTAACAAACGCACTGCGACCGACGGTTGAACGTAACGCTTACTTTTCGGATAGAAGTTGATTCCAATGGAGCGAATACCTAGGTCCAAAGCTGCTTGAATATCCTCAGGACGAGTAAATCCGCAGAACTTGATCTTCGGCAAAGTTGCTTTCATCAAGTTTCCTCACGCACATTCATAGCCAATAACCACTCACTCGGATTCTGCGTACCCTTACATGACAACTCAAGAACACCAAGTTCCGTAATGCGACTGCGGAATTGAACAGGTACGACCTGCCCCGCACCACTGTCGCTTAAGGTCACTTCCAAAGGAGACACCTCCTGCAATTCGCCTTCCTCCCATTGCTTGAGCAACGTTCCTGGCGCATCGGTCTTGCGAACCGTGCTAGAAAAGAACCGAAACCGAGCGCGTTGCCCAACCTTTAATCCCATCGGTCGACTAGGTAC
>JBIJCS010000581.1:0-3009 GCA_044344575.1 Pirellula sp.
AGGAGAGACCTTGGTCTAGGCTAGTGGTCATCATGCCCCACCAAGTCTCGGGTGAAGGGCCGACTTTGTAGAAGAGAACGAGTGGTTGTGGTTCAGAACCAAACTTGGGTTGGAAGAGAACGGGGTTCCAAGTGGGGAGTTGTTTTCCGTCGGGTGATGCCCCCTTTCCGTTTGCGACTTCAACGGGTGTGCTCCATGGACCGGTAGTATTGGTAGTTTTTGAGTTGATGGATTTTGCATCATTGTCGGAGTAAGTGAGTCGAGAGACCCAGATTCCAACATCGGGATGTTTTTCATGGGTGCCACCGAACCAAGTTGCGACGAGTCCATTTGCCGTTTCTTCGATGCTTGAGGCATGGCACGATGGGAATGGGGCGGATTCGTAGATGAAGTTTGCCGAGAGGATCGACTTGTCGTTGATAAGGTTCTTGTTGTTGTCTTGCGCTGAGGCGTTTGGAGTAGCGGGAGAGAGTAATTGCGTTGCGCCAAGCAGTGAGCTGAGCAGAGAGGCTAAGTGGATGCGTCGCGAGAGGCTTACTGTGCTTACGGGCTTGTTTGTTTGGTTGTTGGAAGCTTGGCGAAACATCGAGTTGGCTCCGGAGAGGGATACGAGGTGATTACTCTTTGAGTATATGGTATTTCCAATCAGGATTCTCGAAGAGGAACTGGATGGAGGGTAATGGTTTTTTTGATGCTAGAGGATATCGAGCTGCGTCGTGGAGTCTTGCAATTTCTGCATCAACGATGCCTTCGTGAGCCGCTTGTGCTAACGAGTGGATTGAATCGCAAGCTTTCTTTTTCACGAGGACGACTTGGTCTGCATTGATCAGATAAGCGAGCCACCAAGCGAGGGCATCGGTGGTTGTGTTCCAGGAGTTTTTTGGGAAGAGGGGTGTGGAGTCTGTTTGTGCGGGAGGGGTTGGGGATAGCGAATTACTGTAAAATGCGCCGACGTTAACGAGATAGGTATTGGGAGACAAATTCAGGAGTGTTTGTTGCAGTTCGAATTGGTTTTGAATAGGGATTGCGAAATCGACGAGTTCCGAAGCGACTTCCCACGTAGCGTCGAGGAGTCGGACGCATCGCCAGTGCATTGCTTGGTGATCGAGGTTGGGGAAGGAGGCGTGGAGGGTTCGCATCGATTCGACGGTATCTCCTCCACCGAGGATGATGAAGGTGCGATAGAGGTCGCTGCGATGTTCACGTCGTAGGTGAGCAAGAAGGTTTGAGAATTCTGTTTTTGGGGCGAAGAGAGAAGCTCCGCCGATTTTCAGTACACGGGTCTGCATCGCATGGTCAGCGGGACATGAAGTAAGCGATGGCACCGCCGATGGCTAGCAGTGCGAGGAGGCCTCCGATGAGCAGGCCTAACCAGATACCCGACGAGGAGTCGGGTTCGTCGGCGGTGGAGGTAGAGGAGGGTTTGGAGTTCGATTCAGAGGTTGAGGGTTTCTTAGTGGTTGGGTTGGTGGGGTTATTGGATGTTTTCGGTGGATTGCTTTTGTTCGCGGTACTGGCGTTGGATGTACCCGTGTTGGCGGTACCGGCTTTGACGAGGGGGGATGGGCCGGATGGTTTGATGCGAGAGTCATCGGCAGCTTTGCTGATGGCTTGCGATTTTGACTTCGGTGGATTTGGGGAGTTAGAATCGTGCATCAAATCGATTTGGCTATCGATCGAAGAGCCATCGCTGCGTGCGATCGCGCGAAGGACAGCGGAGTCGGAGGCGGAGAGTGGCACGCCCCCTGCTCGGCTGGTTCGCAGGGTATCCATCGAAGTTTCATCGAGTCGGTTATTGGTGGTTTCGCTGAAGGGGCTGCCTTTGGATTTTGCATCTTCGAGCATTTTGTCGATCGACATTCCCTTGGTGGGTTTGATCGAAATGGATGGGTGTTCCGCTTGGTATTTCTTCAACCAATTTTCGAGAACTTCGGCTACGGTTTTACAATCTGGATATCGGAACTTGGGGTCTTTTTGCATCATTTTGACGCAGATACCATCGAGTTCACCGGGGCAATCAGGTCGATCGACACGGATATCGGGTGGCATGACGTTTTGATGTTTGACGATTCGGCTTGCGATGCTGCCGTCGGGGAAAGGTGGATGTCCGGTCAAGAGGAAGTACATGGTGCAACCGAGGCCGTAGATATCGGCGCGGTTGTCGACGGTGTGGCTATTGAGAGCTTGTTCTGGAGCGAGGTAATCGGCGGTTCCGAGGACCTTATCGTTGTACTCCATGGTTAGAGACGCGTCGGATTGGTCTTGAAAGAGCGCGAGTCCCAGATCGAGGACTTTGATCACACCGTCTTTATTGATCAGGAGGTTAGCGGGTTTGACATCTCGGTGGATCAAACCTGAGTCGTGGGCATGTTGCAGACCGTGGGCTGCTTGTGCGATGTAATCGGCGACGATTGCATAGGGGAGTGGTCCATGTTTTTGCACGAGGACTTGCAGGTCGACCCCTTCGACGTATTCCATCACGATGTAATGGGTATCTTTTTCGTTGTCGATATCGTAGGCGCGAACGATGTTTGGGTGGTTCAGTGAAGCGATTGCTTTGGCTTCGCGTTGGAAGCGTTCGAGGTAGGAGGTTTTCCCGAGTTTGGATTTCGGGAGTACTTTGACAGCGCGGTGGTGTTTCATAACGATATGTTCAGCGAGGTAAACGCTGCTCATACCACCGGAGCCGATATGTCCTAGGAGTTTATGTTTTCCGAGGAAGAATCCTTTGTATTTGCCTTGAAGGATTTTTTCGCTTTGCCAGCGGGTCAACAATCCTGCGGTTTCGAAGGACTTGCAGATTTCGATAGGGTCTTCTAGGAGAGCTTGGTTCTCGGACGATGCGGAGCTTGATTCATCGGCCAGAGAGCGCAGGGAGGCTAAGTGGGCTTGGAATGCCTCGGGAGTAACCAGTTGGCTTCTTTCGATCAATTCAAAAACTTTGTCCGCTGTGATCTGCGTCATGCCGCGTCATCTCTAAAAGACGCAGGGGATCGGGAGCTTCCTTCA
>JBIJCS010000582.1:0-3004 GCA_044344575.1 Pirellula sp.
CAATACCATATCCGCGCCAAAGGCAAACAAATACAGACTTGGATCAACGGAAAACTCATCGAAGACATCACAGACCCAATCTCGCACGATAGCGGCTTCATCGGCCTACAAGTGCACGGCATCGCTCCTGACCAAGGCCCGTTCGATGTACGCTGGCGGAATATCCAAATCCGAGAACTCAAGTAGTTTCCACCGCGAATCCCTCACGCACGCTTCGAAGACAGTACCACACCTTACCTTTCCATGAATCAACATCGTATGAACACAACAAAATCCCACCTGGAACACATCACACGTTCTGCGAAGTTCGCCGCTGCTATCCTCCTAGGATTTGCCGGATTTTCAGCCGGCTGTCGCGAGCCAAACCCCTTGGCATCCATGCACGAACCAAACTACTTGTTTGCACACTCCATGGAAATCAGCCAAGAGACCGAGATGGCCCAGCCCCTCTCGGACTCAAAGGAATTGCTCAACGAATGGTTTGGTACTCTTGATGCGCCAAAGATCCCCCCGGCCCTTCAAGAAGGGGACTACGAAGACCTGCTATCCGAATCCAACCTGCAATTAGCTGCGGGAAATTCCGGAAAGCCTGGACTCTACGTCCTGCAACAATGCGCCTCTTGCCATGGGCTCTCTGGACAAGGAAGAGGACCAGTTGCGGCCAGCCAAGATCCCTATCCAAGGGACTTCCGCGCAGGAATCTTTAAGTTCAAATCCACTCCTCGCGGTGCAAAACCTCTCAAGGAAGATCTAACCAGAGTCCTCAAGGAAGGTCTCTCAGGTACTCAAATGCCTGTGTTTGATAAACTTTCCGATCCAGAGATCCAAGCCCTGGTCGATTACGTTGTCTTCCTGAGCATTCGCGGAGAATTCGAACGCAAACTGCTACAAACTGCCGCGATCGATTCCCCAGACGAACGAATCTATGACGCGAAAGGGGATGAAAAAACTCGCGAGGAACAAAAGTCGACTGCGGAAGAACTGCTGACCCAAATCGCCGATCGATGGATTCAAGCCGAAGACTCTAAAGAGGACTTTCCGCCGCCAAACTTCCCACTCGTGGGCTCCGAAACCGAAGAGAACAAAGCAGAATTACTCGCTTCGATCGCCAAAGGAAAAGAACTCTTCGCCCAAGAAACTGCAGCTTGCTCGAAATGCCACGGAGTGCAAGCTGATGGTAAAGGTGGTCAATTACCAGATTACGATGACTGGACCAAAGAATGGACGACTAAGATCGGTTTGCAGCCAACTGAAACCGATGCACTGCTACCACTGATGGCTCGAGGTGGCATGAAACCTCAGACTCTCAAGCCTCGCAATATCGTCGAAGGCCACTTGCGAGGTGGACGCAATCCCATCGATATCTATCGCCGTATCCGATACGGAATCGCAGGTAGCCCTATGCCCGCCGCTTCCATCGCTCAATCAAGCGATGAACCTGGACTGAAAGAAGAGGACTTGTGGCATCTAGTCAACTACGTTCTGTCCATTGCCCAAGTTCCTCCAAAACCGGTCCAATCAGCCAATGCTGGTGGCGGTCAAACCCTCTAAACACTTCGCTTGACGCGAACGGTGTAGACCGGCTGGAACCATGCCTAAGGAAACCTCTCGATGGTATTCGATTCGCATATGAAGCTCGAAGCAGCTAAGAGAGGTGATGTGCAAGCGAAAGGAGAATTGCTCGATCGCTTCCGCCCCTACCTAAACGTCATCGCACAACGTTTACTTGATGACAGAATCCAAGGGAGATTGGACTTCAGCGATGTTGTCCAAGCCACCTATCTGGAGGCATCAAGGGATTTCCATCAGTTTCGAGGGGATACGATCGAGTCGTTCCTCGCATGGCTTCGCAATATCTTGCGCAACAACGTGTCGACAGTTCACCAAGAACATCTTGCGACCCAAAAACGATCTGCACGTCGCGAAGTGAACCTGCATAAGCCTGCTAGCAGCGATGCCAGCAGTATGCAAATGGAGCATTTGGTGCCCTCGGATGCGTCTTCACCAAGTCAACGTATGATGAAAAGTGAAGCGGCCGCCGTACTAGCGGCTTGCATCGAGCAATTACCAGAAACCCAAAGAACCGCAATCCGTATGCGATACCTTGAAGGAATGTCCCTCAAAGAGATCGCAGAACGGATGAAGAAATCAGAAATGGCAGTCGCTGGATTACTCAAACGAGGACTGCAAGGTTTACGAACCGAAATGCAATCCCTGCAGTCAGGTATGAGCTCTATCGCCTAGTCACCTAACAAAAAACCAGCGGAGATACTCATTTGATTCGTCGACGTAAAGCCCATGGAATGCAGGTTGCCTGGACGTTAGCCAAACGGGAATGGATCCGCTTCTTTCGTCAACCATTTCGAGTGATCGCCGCTCTAGGCCAACCGATTCTTTTCTGGTTACTCTTCGGCACCGGATTTCACCAAGCCTTTCGCGGAGGAAATGCAGGGGAGAGCTTCATGGGATACTACATCGCCGGAACGGTTGCACTGATCCTTTTGTTTACCGCTATCTTTTCGACCATCTCGATCATCGAAGATCGAAAGGAAGGCTTCCTTCAAGGAGTCTTGGTTGCTCCTGCTCCACGCTGGGCAATCGCTGTTGGAAAAAGCCTCGGTGGGGCCGCAATCGCTCTGGCCCAAGCTCTCTTATTTGTCGGCTTAGCCCTCTGCGTCGGTATGCTACCTGTCGGTTGGCATTTGATCCCACTCGTCGGTTTCCTTGCAGTTTGCGCTTTAGCGATCACTGGGATGGGCGTCTGCTTCGCTTGGCCAATGGAGAGCACCCAAGGCTATCACGCCGCGATGAATATGGTGATGCTTCCGATGTGGATGCTCAGCGGAGCATTCTTCCCCATCCCTGCTGGCGCCGACGCACTCCCCACCGGCCAAAGAGTAATGCAAATTCTTATGCAGTGTAATCCGATGAGCTACATGGTTGCAGGTATTCGACATTTCAGCGGAGTCATCCAGCCCAGCACTATAGGACCAAGCTCCACTGA
>JBIJCS010000583.1:0-2998 GCA_044344575.1 Pirellula sp.
CGTGTCACGACCAGGCGTGGTCGGTAGCTGGACGCTGAAGTTCTTCTCTAAGTTCTCGAAGATCTCGTCTTTGAGCTTCGGAGTGACCCCGACCGATCCGATACCTTGGACGTTGGAGTGACCACGGATGGGCATCACGCCGGCACCTTCGCGACCAATCATGCCACGCAACAACGCGAGATTCACGATGGATTGAACGTTCTCTACTCCGTGAGTGTGGTGGGTGATACCCATCGTCCATGAGAAGACCGCACCGTTGCTTTCCTGATAGACCTTGGCAAGATCGCGAATGGTTGCTTCGTCTACACCACTTTTCTCGACGATTTCGGACCAAGGTCGGTTGGCCAAGTCTGCGAGATAAGTGTCGGAACCGTTGGTATGTTCTTTGAGGTACTGAGGGTCGTGTGCACCTAGTTCTACGGTCGCCTTGGCGATGCCGGTGATTAAGGCCAAGTCGCCGCCGATGTGCGGTTGGACGTAGTGCGTGGCAATCTTGGTACCAAAAAGCATGCTGATCGGGTCGCTTGGGACTTTGAACTTCACAAGCCCCAGTTCTTTCACCGGGTTGATTACCACGATTTTGCCACCACGGCGTCGCAAGTGCATCAGGCTTGTCATGAGCCGAGGGTGATTGCTCGGTGGGTTTCCACCAATGATGAAGATCGTGTCGCACTTGTCGAGATCTTCCAACACGATGGTGGCCGTGCCGGTGCCTAGAGTCGACTGAAGGCCGACGCCGGAAGCTTGGTGACAGTAGTAGCTGCAGTTGTTGACATTGTTGGTCCCGTAGACACGGGCGAAGAGTTGCAGGAGGAAGCCAGCTTCGTTGCTCGAGCGACCGCTGAAGTACCAAAAGGTCTCTTCGGGTTTCAGGGCGCGGAGTTTCTCGGAGATGCGCGAGAAAGCATCGGCCCAAGTAATCGTACGGAAGTGCGATTTGCCTTGTTCGTAGAGAACGGGTTGAATTAAGCGTCCGCTGGTTTCTAATTGGCGGGGAGTCCAACGGCTCATCTGAGCTACCGAGAATTTGGTCCAGAAGTCAGCGGTGATCGCCGGCTGCATATCGGCAGCCATGGCTTGCAAGGATTTCTTGCAGACCTCCGGGAATCGGCCATGTTCATTGACCATCCCGCCGTGTTGTCCTCCCATCCCCAGCGCGCAGGTTTTACAAGCGTTGCGGGAGCGGAGGGCTTTGTACATTTTCCAAATCCCTCCCGATTCGAATCCTTTGCGAAACGTGTAGCGTACGGCTTGCCATCCTCCGCCAGCCTTGAGTCGTTTCATTGTGCGTCAGTTCTTCTGTGGGTAGGGGGAGCGGAACGAGAGTGTCTCAGCGGACCGATTTGCAGGTACCAAATGGTAGGTGTGCTGAAGACATCTCTATGGATGCTTGAAGCTCCATCGGTTGCGGAGGGTTTCAAGCTCCACCATTATAGTCCGAGAGTGTGTCAAAGAGAAACCGTAGAGGGCTCAACAGAGATAAGGGAAGCGAATAGAGGTTAGCGGTAGAGAAGCGAACCGATGCGGACCATGGTTGAACCTTCTTCAATCGCGATTGCGTAGTCATCGCTCATACCCATCGAAAGCTCGGGAAGTTTCAAGCCGTATTCTTGTTGCCATTGATCGCGCAGGGACCGAAGTAGAGCGAATTCGGCGTGCATTTGTGATGGGGTTGCTTGGAGGGAACTCATCCCCATGAGTCCGGATAAGTTCCATAGCTGTTGCCAGTGCGGTTCAGAGGCGTAGCGATGAAGAATGGTTTGTGCGTCTTGGGGGGTAAGCCCGGTTTTGGTGGAATCGTTGGTGATATTGAGTTCGAGGCAGACTTGTAGTTTTTCATGGCGGGAGGGTTGAGTTGCGAGGTCTTTGGTCAGTTGTTCGGCGAGTCGCAGGGAGTCGAGGGAATGCAGGGTGTGGAGCAAGGGGAGGGTGCGAGCGGACTTGTTGCGTTGCAGGTGTCCGATGAAGTGCCAGCGAATGGGATCAGAGGGATTGGAGGGAATTTGAGAGGTTTTTTCCCAGAGGGTTTGTGGACGGTTTTCGGCGAGGTTTCGGCAACCGAGGTCGTAGAGGGTTTGGCAAATTTCCTTGGAGACGGTTTTGGTGACCGCCACGAGGGTCACTTCGGAGGGGTTGCGTCCGGACCGAAGGCATGCGGAAGCGATGTTATCGTTTACTTTTTGGAGATTTTCCGCGATGCGGGGCATCGAGATTTCTGAGGGATTTGGGGGATTTGAGGGTTCCATTGGGGCCTTTAAATGTTTTCGCAATTGGATTGCAAATAGAATTGTTTTGTCTAGAATGGCCTATCCGACAGATAAGTCGGAAGGTTAGACGAACATCTCAGACGCACTCCCTGGAATTGGACCATTGAAAATGGAACAGTGGAAGGATCGATTAGGTATATTCGCATCGGTGGCTTGCGCCGTTCATTGCGCGGCCACTCCGGTGTTGCTTGCGACGCTCCCGGCTTTGACGTTTACGGAGTGGATGGCCAGTCCGTTGTTCCATCAGGTGATCGCGGTTGGCTGTTGCGCGTTGGTTGCTTCGGCGATTTGGCCGGCGTTTATGAAGTTCCGTGATTACCGGATTTTGTCTCTTTCGTCGGCGGGATTAGGATTGATTTTGATGGCGGCCTTTGTGTTGCCGGACACGTGTTGCACACAAGCGATTCCTAGCCAAGACGTTGCGGTTGCTGGGTTTTCGGGAGCGAAGTTGATTTCGGCAACGCGGGCGACAGGGGTTGCGAGTTGCTGTTCGCATGAAAGTGCCGACACGAAGGTTGCCGATGGCAAGGCGGGTTGTGATGGCAAGGCCTGTGAGGATGCTTGTGAGGAGAGTGAAGTTGCGAGCAATGCTCATGTTGCTCACGATCACTCTGCTCACGATCACTCTGCTCACGATCACTCTGCTCACGATCACTCTGCTCACGATCACGCTGGGCATGATCACGCTGGGCATGATCACGCTGGGCATGATCACGCTGGGCATGATCACG
>JBIJCS010000585.1:0-2987 GCA_044344575.1 Pirellula sp.
AAGGCCAATCCGGTTTGGCAAGTGATCTTGGGCCTGAGTCGCTACGGTGGGCTGCGGACACCTTCGGAAACATTGTCGCTGCGATGGGACGACATCGACTGGGAACTGAACCGAATGAGCATCCCGGAGCCGAAGGTCGAGCACCACGACGGTCGCGGTATTCGTAGCTGCCCGATCTTTCCTGAGCTGCGACCGATCCTCGATGAAGCCTTCGAGATCTTCGGCGACAAGAGCGAATACGTGGTCGCTGCACCGCAGTATCGCGCCGCAGCCAACACGGCGATTGGTTGGAAGAACGCCAACCTACGCAGCGAAATGACACGTTTGCTGCGCCGCGCCGGAGTCTCGGGTTGGCCACGATTGTTCCACTCGATGCGAGCTAGTAGACATCGAGATGTTTTTAGGGGAAGCGACACTGTTTTGGTTCACGTAGTGTTCGATTCCAACCGCCTACATGGGTGTGGATCGGTGCCCGATTGGGCCATGCAAAACCCCAGTGTTTTGGCGACTCGCGCGACTCGAAAAACGACTCGATTTTCGGTGCGCGACGCGAAATACAACGCCGCAGGCGCCATGCACCGAGTTGCATGGGCGGGCTTCGCAGAGGGTAGAAAGTAGAGGGTAAAAAGTAGATTGTGGATTCAACAAGAACGCGTTGGTGAAGAAACTCTACTTTCCACTCTCTCGTATCTACTTTCTCTTTTGCCGATGGGCTTCTCAGCCCATCGGCAAAAGCGGAGAGGGCAGGATTCGAACTTTTTGATGTTTTCCCTGTTGTTTAGAAGAGTTCGAGAGGCACCTGAAAACGGATTGCTGAACGTGCTCAGGTGGTAAGTAGGAGCGCGAAATCCAGGTCGGGGAACGATCAAGAAATGATTGGGCGATTTTTTCAAGAGCTCGGGCACGTGAAATGGCTTGATCAACACCCGACCGAGGCGAAATCGTTAGCCAGAGCACCGATGATATACCAGCCATGGAATTGCCCGGTAGACATCGTAATAGTAAAATGCTATCGGAGGTGAACATATGTCACTTGAAACATTAATCGGTGGACTTTCTCGCGATGAGCAGATTGTCGCTATGGAACTACTTTGGAAGCGTCTAACGACTGAAAATCCCTCTGCCGCGCCCCCGGAATGGCATCGAAGTGTTGTTGCCGAACGCGTGGCCGCCATAGAGCGAGGAGAAGACACTCTTTCTGACTGGGCTGAAGTCAAAAAGCGGCTGTCGGATCGTCTCCGATGAGAATCAAAATCTCCAGTGGCGCAGAACGCGACATGGAGGATAGTTGCGATTTTTACGGCGAGATCGATCCAAACCTAGCAACTTACTTTCAAGATAGCATTTCCGCAGATATCGACTCATTGCTGCTGTACGCAGGAGTCCACGCCAAGTCGGACGGATGGTACTATACTTTCGCGTCGCGGTTCCCGTTCGTCATTTGGTATGGGATCATGGAAGATATTGTGGTTGTCTATGCTGTGCTAGACGGTAGACGCGATCCAGAACGCAATGCACAGGCGTTGCGTCAACGGCGGCTCAAAGACGAATGATTTTATGACAAAAAGTTGCAGGCAAAGAATCTGGCGAAGAAAGCCAACCTTTGGCAAGTGATCTTTGGCCTGAGTCGCTACGGTGGGCTTCGGAAACCCTCTGAAACATTCTCGCTACGATGGGACGACATCGATTGGGAAATGAATTGAGAATTGAGAATTGAGAATTGAAATCCATGTGGGTCGGCGTGTTCTTAATAATTCTCAATTCTCAATTTTCAATTCCTAGGTTACCGAGGATGATTTCGCCAAGGCGGCTGGCGTGGCGAAGGTGATGGAGGAGGGGTGAGAAATAGGTGGAGTGGGGACGTGAGCAGCGGCGGGCAGGCTTAGCGTTGGTCAATCACAGTTGAATCTTGCGAATGGGACGAACTGGTCTTTCTGAAATTGAAATACTGTGCCGTCGCAAATGCCGCTAAAACAACAGTTGCTAGGATCCATTCTAGCTTTGGCATTACAACGCAAATGGCAACCATTGCTAGCGCCGCAACAGCGGAGAGCAAACTACTTACGAGAAGGAACTGTCGCATGAATGGTCTCCCTTTTTACGTTCCAGGCCGCCGAACGCCCGCATTGACCGAGTGCGAGGGGAAATCGTCGCGATGTTGGAGCCCGTCGATCGAGCACTTCGGTCCAATGCTTTGTTCGTCTTGTTTGTGTTATTGGATTAGTCATCTGGAATTGAAGACAGCAATTGCGATCCTCACCACGAGTGCATTGAAGTATACCAAATAACGAAGCAGACGTAAGGAAATCCAATCGTCAGGAGACAAACGAACGACGACATCCAGAAGTGAATCATTCCATCGAAGGAAGGACTTTCCGGCAGCAAAAGCTTGCCATCGGCGTTCTTGCCAAACATCGATGCGTAGATTGGAAAGACAAAAATGCCAATTAGCACGACGACTAAGAGTACGATCAGAACCAATGGGAATAATAAGACAGACGGGAAGGGGTACAGTGCGAGCATGGCAAGATGGACTGCCGAAATGAGGCCCGAAACAATCAGGATCGGTTTCCAATCAAGATCACGCATCGGTTACGTTTACCTCCTGCATCAGAAAGACGAACTTGTTTTTATGTGGATCCGCCTAAACCCTGTAGGCTGCACCAACGCAGCCTATCACGCAAGTTAGCCTCGATCCGAAGTTGAAGGATATCAGTCACTTGCGAGCCGATCAAGAATTTTATGGAGTGATAGGCTGTTTCGGCCTAATCCCCCTCAAAACTCTTAGCCAGCCTGTCTGCAGGACTGCGAACACCCTTACCTCCGCGATTCAAAACGTGCGTGTAAATCATGGTCGTACGAACGTCGTTGTGCCCCAAAAGTTCCTGAACGGTTCGAATGTCATAGCCACGGCTCGTTGCACCAACGATTCGTCCATGTGATGGCGACCTTCTTCATTTGTCCTCGGGTTACGCCAACGATTTTCT
>JBIJCS010000104.1:0-10809 GCA_044344575.1 Pirellula sp.
ACCGCTCATACCTGCGGCGAAGTTACGGCCGGTTTCACCGAGGATCACGACGCGACCGCCGGTCATGTATTCACAACCGTGATCGCCAACACCTTCGATGACGGCATAACAACCGGAATTTCTCACCGCAAAACGTTCGGCAGCGCGACCGCGGACGAATAGTTCTCCCATGGTGGCTCCATAGAGGCAAACGTTTCCGATGATGATATTTTCTTCGGCTTTGAAGCTAGCGCGTCGGTCGGGATAGATGATGATTCGACCGCCGGAGAGTCCTTTGCCGACATAATCATTTGCATCACCTTCGAGCTCGATCGTAACGCCGTGGGCGAGGAAAGCTCCGAGGCTCTGGCCGGCAGATCCATTGAACTTCATATGGATCGTATCGGTTGGTAGTCCGTTCTGCCCGTGCTTCTTTGCGATGTTATGGCTAAGGATCGTCCCGACGGTACGATTGGTGTTGATGATTGGAAGTTCAAAATGGATCTTCTCTCCGGTCTCGATTGTCTTGCGACATCGAGGGAGTAGTTCAATCATATCGAGGGACTTTTCCAATCCGTGGTCTTGCGGGATCGTGCAATGGGTAACGGTATCGGACGTCGGTCCTTTGGCGGGTCTGAGGATCGGGGTCAAATCCAGTCCGTCGGACTTCCAGTGCTTGATCGCTTGATCGACTTTCAAACAGTCGGTACGACCGACCATTTCATCGATCGAACGGAAGCCGAGTGAAGCCATGATTTCGCGGGCGTCTTCGGCGACCATGAATAGGTAGTTGACTACATGTTCTGGTTTACCGGCGAACTTTGCTCGCAGTTCGGGGTCTTGGGTTGCGATCCCGACGGGGCAAGTATTCAAGTGGCATTTGCGCATCATGATGCACCCTAGGGTGATCAGGGGAGCGGTAGCGAATCCGAATTCTTCGGCACCTAGGAGCGCGGCGATCACAACATCGCGACCGGTTTTTAGTCCACCATCGGTTTGGAGGGTTACGCGGCTGCGCAGGTTATTGAGGACAAGTGTCTGGTGGGTCTCAGCGATACCGAGTTCCCAAGGCAAGCCAGCGTGTTTGATACTGGTCAGAGGGCTGGCACCGGTTCCGCCGGTATCACCGCTGATGAGGATGTGGTCTGCGTGAGCTTTCGCTACGCCGGAGGCAACAACACCGACGCCGACTTCGCTGACGAGTTTGACGCTGACGCGGGCGGAAGGGTTTGCGTTTTTCAGGTCATGGATTAGCTGAGCGAGGTCTTCGATGGAGTAAATATCGTGGTGAGGTGGTGGGCTGATCAGACCGACACCTGGGGTACTGTAGCGGATGCGCGCGATGTACTTATCCACTTTGCGTCCGGGGAGTTCTCCCCCTTCTCCCGGCTTAGCACCTTGGGAGATTTTGATTTGAATTTCATCGGCGTTGGTCAGGTATTCGATAGTTACACCGAATCGACCGGAGGCGACTTGTTTGATTGCGGAGCGTTTGCTGTCTCCGTTGGGGAGTGGTTTGAAGCGAACGGGGTCTTCGCCACCTTCACCGGTGTTGCTTTTTCCACCGAGTCGGTTCATGGCGATTGCCAGCGTCTCATGGGCTTCGCTGCTGATCGAGCCGAGGCTCATCGCACCGGTGCAAAATCGTTTCACGATTTCGCTAGCGGGTTGAACTTTGTCGATGGAGATTGGATCGCGAGCGGATTGGAATTCAAAGAGTCCGCGCAGAGCGTATCGCATACGGGCATCGCGATTGATATGGTCAGCGAAGCGGCGGTAGGCGTTTTTATCACCTTTTCTCGCTGCGACTTGAATGTCGGCGATGGCATTTGGATCCCATCCATGGCGTTCTCCTTCGGCTCGCCAGTGAAATTCACCGACGTTTGGAAGCATGGACCAGGCATCTGCGCGATCGTGAGGGAAGCCCAAAGCGTGTCGTCGCAATGTTTCTTCTGCGAGGACATCGAAGCTACAGCCTTGGATACGGCTATTGGTACCTTTGAAGCATCGGTCGATGACTTCGGATTGCAGACCGAGTGCTTCGAAGATTTGGGCACCTTTGTAGCTAGCCAAGGTGCTGATCCCCATTTTGGCCATCACTTTGAGCATGCCTTTAGCGACGGCTTTACGATAGAGAGCAACGATCTTTTCGTCGTCTTTTTCTTCGAGCATTCCGTCGCGGGATGCTTGCCAGAGGGATTCGAAAGCTAGGTATGGGTTGATCGCGTCTGCACCGTAGCCGATGAGCAAGCAGTGGTGGTGGACTTCGCGGGCTTCCCCAGTTTCTACCACGATACCGATCGCGGTACGTTTAGCGACTTGGACGAGGTGTTGGTGGACAGCACCGACGGCGAGAAGGGAGCTGACAGCGACACGTGAGGTTGACAAAGCGCGGTCGCTCAAGACGACCATGGTGAAGCCTTGATCGATTGCTTGTTCGGCTTCTTTGCAGATACGATCAAGGGTTTTGACGAGTCCGGATTTGCCTTCGCTGCGTTCGAAGGTGATATCGATGTTCGCTGTCTTCCAGCCGCGATCGGACATGTGTTTGATCGCTTCGAGTTCCTCATTGGTCAGAATGGGATGTTGGATCAGGAGTCTGTTGCAGTGTTCTGGGGTTACGGACAGAAGGTTCTTCTCGGGACCGACATAGCACTCCAGGGACATGATCACATCTTCGCGGATCGAGTCGATCGCCGGGTTGGTGACTTGTGCGAAGAGTTGTTTGAAGTAGTCGTAGATCAAACGAGGTTGATCGCTCAAGCACGCCAGGGCGGAATCGTTACCCATTGAGCCGATCGGGTCCACTTGGGTTTGAATCATCGGAACGAGCATGAAGTGCATGGTTTCGATGGTGTAACCGAAGGCTTGCATGCGTTGCAGGAGGGTATCAGGGTAGAACCCGTGCCACTCTTTGGCTTTTGGAAGTTGATCGAGTGTAATACGACCTTGCTGCAACCATTTTTGGTATGGAAGTTTTGCGGCGAAGGACGCTTTGAGTTCTTCGTCTGGGATCAACCGGCCTTCATCGAAATCGATCAAGAACATCCGTCCGGGTTGCAAGCGGCCTTTGGATTTCACGATCGCCGGATCGACGGGCAGTACCCCGACTTCGCTGGCCATGATGACACGGTCGTCGGTCGTCAGATAGTAGCGGCTTGGACGCAGTCCGTTTCGGTCGAGTGTTGCGCCGATGTAGTGTCCATCGGTGAACACGATGGACGCTGGACCGTCCCATGGTTCCATCATGCAGCTGAAGTACTCGTAGAACGCCTTCTTTTCTTGGGACATCGTATCATGTTTTTGCCAAGCTTCCGGAACCATCATCATGATGGCTTCTTGCAGTGTGCGTCCGGTCATGAGAAGGAATTCGAGAACGTTGTCGAAGGTACCAGAGTCGGAGCACATCGGTTCGACGACGGGGAAGAGTTTTTTGAGTTCATCACCGAAGAGATCACTTTGAGCCATTCCTTCGCGGGCGTGCATCCAGTTGATGTTTCCGCGCAGGGTGTTGATTTCCCCGTTATGACTCATGAATCGCAGAGGTTGTGCGCGATCCCAGCTCGGGAACGTGTTCGTGGAGAAGCGGGAATGGACCATCGCGAGATGGGTTTCAAAGTCGGTATCGGAGAGGTCCGGATAGTAGGGTACGACTTGGGCGGGCGTAAGCATTCCCTTGTAGATCAACGTTTTGGTCGACAACGAGCAGACGTAGAACAGGGACGCTTGTGTAAGCGAGGTGTCGTTGCGAAGGCGATGGCTTGCTTGTTTGCGAACCATATAGAGTTTGCGTTCGAATTCTTCGCTTGAAATACCATCGGAGGCTTGTACGAAGACTTGTTCGATCCACGGTTCCGCGCTGCGTGCGGTTGGTCCGATGTCGGCACCGTCTGGGTTTTGCGGGACTTTGCGCCAGCCGATGAGTTTTTGGCCTTCGGCTTCGAGGAGTTGGTTGAAGACACGACGGCACAGGTCGCGTTCAGCTGGATTCTTTGGAAAGAAGATGTTGCCTGCGGCATAGAGGCCTTTGGCCGGTAGTTCCGTTTGGAATTCTTCGCGTGCAACGCGTCGCATGAAGCGATCTGGCAGACCGACGAGGATACCGGCTCCGTCACCGGTATTGTGTTCGCATCCGCAAGCTCCTCGGTGATCCATGTTTTTGAGGATCGTATCGGCATCGACGACAATTTGATGGCTAGGTTTACCTTTGACGTTAGCGACGAACCCTACCCCACAGGAGTCTTTTTCGAGGTTCGGATCGTAGAGCCCTTGTTTGGTGGGAAAACCGAATGGAACGTTCATAAATGTGTGGTTGATAAAGTAGGTTGGAAAGTGCTTTGGGGGGAACTTCCATGCGATTCAGTTGGTGAGTCGCAAGGGAGTCTGCACTTGTTCGGTGGGAGAGGTTCCGAAGCAAGTTCTATGCTTTTTGATGACTGGTAACGTGGATGACCGGTAAAGTTTGTTAGGGCATCACGGAGGATCGCAGCGTGCTGTTGTCGGATTGGTGTCTCGATGAATCCAGTTCCGAATGGGATTGAGCATTTGAACCGAGAGAGGATTCGGAAACGCTACGGTTCAGAGCACCGCCATTGCTTGCTGAATGGTTCGAGAGCGACTCGGAGTTTTTGGCATCACCGCTTTTCGCATCACCGCCTTTCGGGGCATCCCCTGTCCAAACCTTGTGATTCATGATCAGATCCACGAAGGTACGGGCTGCGCGGGACATGGAGACATCTCGGCGCTGGATAATTCCGAGAGGACGGGTCAAATTCAGTCGTTCGCAGTTCAGGAGTTTCAGAGAACCAGAAGCGAGTTCGGACTGCACGGTCAGTTTCGGCAGAATTGCCACACCGCTATTGACCACTGCGGCATGTTTCACCGAATCGATATTATCGAGTTCGACGGCTATCCGCATCGTAATTCCGAGGTTTCTCAGTTCCTTGTCGATCTCTTGTCGGATCCGCAGGTTGGAAGCGAATGCGACCAGTGCGACTTGAGAGAGATCGGAAGGTTGAATTGGGGAGGACTCCATAGCCAATCGGTGACGTGGAGAGGCGACGAGCACCATCGGTTCGTCCCGCCACAAGGAGGACTGGATGGTTGGCGTGTTTTCTGGATAGCTGACCATCCCGAAATCGACCGTGCCCTGTTCGACCATTCGGTAGACTTCATGGGGATGAGCCAGGTGATAGTTCATCGTTGCTGACGGGAACTGTTTTTGAAATTCTTCTTGGAGGGTCGGCAGGTAAGACAAACCCATGGAATAGATGGAAGCGACCATGACCTGGCCGGTGACCGGAGCGGTCGCACCCTGCCCTACGCGGACTTCATCCACAAGCGCATCGAATTGGCGAATGACACCGCCAAGTCCGTCGAAGAACTTTTGGCCTTCTGCGGTGAGAATGAAAGGACGTTTGGTGCGATCGATCAGTTTCACACCGAGGAATTCTTCCAAGTGTTGCACGCTTTGGCTCGCGGCACTTTGGGTCATTCCGTGCTCAACGGCCGCTTGGGAGAAACTCCGTTTTCGGACGACATCGAAGAAGACTTTTAGGGATCGTATGTGAACGGCTTGCGTGGCCGCCCTTTTATCATTTTTGTTAATTTTGCAAACCCTCCTATTAACGGTTAAGATTGAAGATAGCAAGCAACCGTTGGTTCGTCAAGCGAAGCGCGTAGGTCGAGGCAGAGAGTGGAATGCCTTAAGAGGGAGAAAGGCAGGGTTATTCGCTATTAAGGGTAGATAATCCCACTTAGGTTGTGGCGTAATGGTTTGTCGCGTTCCTTCAGGGGTATCTAAACTTTTAATGTTCAATCGGATGGGATCAGGAAATCGACTGAATGGGGGCACCGATGGATTCGAGGAGTTCGATCGTTCCGTGTTCTAGATCGTACATGGCGGCGACGATGGCGATTTTGCCTTGGTCTGCAAGATTGGCGAGGGACTGGCTTTCCTCGTAGATGGTGCGAGCGGAATGTCTCGCGTTGCGTCGGGCGACTTCGTCGATGATATTCTGTTTTGCTTTGTTGGGGAGTTTATCCCAGTGAATCAGGTCTTGGGGCGGGATACTGATTTGGATATCGCCGATGACTAGATCGAGGTGGCTACAACCGACGGATTCGCAACTGGATTCCCCTTTGGCAGCGAGGTGGACGGCGGTACTGACAGCGCCGCAGTTGGAGTGTCCCATCACGAGTATGACTTTTGCGCCAGCGACAGCGCAGGCGTATTCGAGACTTCCGAGTACCTTTGCGCGAACCACGTTGCCGGCTACGCGGGTGCTGAAGAGTTCACCGAGTCCTACGTCGAAGACGATTTCAGCCGGTGCTCGGGAATCGATGCAACCGAGTACGATGGCTAGTGGGAACTGGCCGGTGGCGGCTTCTCCTAGTTGGTAGGTTAGGTCTCGGATGAGTCTTTCGCCGGAGCGGAACCGTTGGTTTCCTGCTTGGAGAAGGTTGAGAATCTCGTTGGGGGTGAGTTTGGATTGGAGATCTTTGGTGGAGTATTCTGCGTAGAGTATTTGGTCTCGGATACCGAGTCGGGATTGGAAGCCTTTGGTGCTGACTTTAATATTTCGGGTTGGGGCGGTGATTTCTTGGAAATCCCTGATGAGGGCAAGAATATCGGGATCGATGAAATTGGATTGGGTGGCATCGATGACGAGGTGGGAACCTTGGGTGGTGGAGTCGAAGAGGTGTTGAAGCGAGGCGCGGTTGAGGAAGCTGACTTGGTTAGCGAGTTGAACGTGGGTGATTGCTTCTCCGAAACGGTCCTCATGGACGAGGGTCACTGGGCGTCGCATGTTGCTGAAGAGGATGAAAGCGATGCTGATGAGCAGGCCGATTCCGACACCGATAATCAGGTCCGTCAAGACGATGCTAGCGAGGGTGGCGATGAAGGGAATGAATTGGTAGATGCCATCGTTGTACATCCGTTGAAAGAGTTTTGGATTGACGAGTTTCATACCGGTGTGCAGGAGGATAGCGGCGAGAGCTGCGAGTGGAATAGCGTTGAGCCAGTTAGGGATTGCGATGACACAGATTGCCAGGAGCAGGCCGTGAAAGATGGCGGAGATTTTTGATTTCGCACCTGCATTAATGTTCACCGAGGAGCGAACGATGACGGAGGTGATGGGGATGCCGCCGATGAGTCCGCAGAGCATATTGCCGAGACCTTGAGCGACAAGTTCACGGTTTGGGGGGGAGACTCTCTGTTGCGGGTCGAGTTTATCGACGGCTTCTAAGTTAAGGAGTGTTTCGAGGCTTGCGACAAAACAGATGGTAGCTGCAGCGAGTAGCACAGCAACGTTCGACCACTGGCTCCAATTGGGGAATTGAAAGAAGCCTTGCAGGGCGGCGAGGTTTTCCGCGACGGGGACTTGGACAAGATGAGAGTTTTCAATGCGCCAGGGACCGCCGAGTTGATCGAATAGTAGTTTTCCGCCGATGCCCAGTAGAACCACGAGCAGTGGCGCGGGCAGAGGGCTCTTTTTGAGAACTTGGATGCGATCCCAAAGGAAGAGGATCGCGAGTCCGAGTAAGCCGACGAGGATTGCCCCTTGGTGGACTTCTCCGGAGAAGACGTGCAAGATTTCGGTGAAGGTGTTTTCGTGGTCGGGTTGTTCGAAGGCCATTTCACCGTCGGGGTCATTATCATGCCCGAGCAGGTGTGGAAGTTGTTTAAGAATAAGGATTACCCCGATGGCGGCGAGCAAACCTTGAATGACGCTAGTTGGGAAATAGGATGAGAGGGTTCCGGCTCGGCAGATACCGATTGCAATCTGCAGGATTCCGGCGAGGAAGACTGCCATGAGGAAAGAGGGAAAGGACTCAAGCGTGCTGATTTGAGCAGCGACGATGGCTGTCAGGCCGGCGGCCGGACCACTGACGCTTGTTTTTGATCCGCTGAGGAATCCGACGAACACACCGCCGATGATACCCGAGAGGATTCCGGAGAAGAGCGGAGCGCCCGAAGCGAGTGCGATTCCGAGGCAAAGCGGTAGTGCAACGAGAAATACCGTGAGCCCTGCGAGCAAGTCTCTTTGGACGGAATTGAATTTTGAAAAAAGGTTGGTGTCAGGGGGGGGTATTTCCGACTCTGGGGTTTTCATGCTGGATTTCCTTCGTCGTCCCCCCCGGGCAGGGAAAACCGTTCGATGTACAATGGTTCGGGAACAAGCGGCGGGCTGGTGAAGTCCTGCGAAAGTATCGGATCGACTCCGTCGGATCATCATACCTTTGCGTAAGAGTTGAAGGTTCGCTTGCAGCTTGGTAAGGGCGATGTGACAACTTGTGTTGCCGCCATTTCCGCCCTTTGCGGGGCGGCTTGGTTTTTTAAATTCCGATTTCTCTTTTGAATTGAACGTAGTGATGCATCACGATCAATCTGCACTATCCTTCGAAAAACCCAGTGTTTTGAAGGTTTCTTTAGAGTTTGCACCCATGGATGGGATGGAGAAATCGCCTGATCCCGCGATGGGCAAAGTCAGTGAATTGCGACAGAATGACGGGGGGAAAAGATTGGCAATAAAATTGGGACTTGATTTTGTATGGATGCGAAGTGTGGCGTCGGTTTGGTTGTTTAGTTGGGTTTTCGCTATTACGAGTGTTGGAGCCCAAGAGGTCGCAGGGGGTGGGGCGAGCGCAACCGGGGTCAAACCGGTCAAGGCGTTGTTGATTCTCGGTGGATGTTGTCATGACTACGAGGTTCAGAAGCAGTTGATTAAGCGGGGGCTAGAGCAACTTGCGCACATTGACGTGACGGTCGTTCACCAAGGGGGAACGGGAACCAGTGCGGAGATTGCGTTATACCGCGATCCGAAGTGGGCAGATGCTTACGATGTCATTTTGCATGATGAGTGTTTTTCGGACGACAAGGATCCGGCTTGGTTAGCGAGGATCTTGGAACCGCATCGCAAGGGGAAGCCGGGGGTTGTGATTCACTGCGCGATGCATTGTTATCGGGTTGGAAATGATGATTGGTTTGAGTTTTGCGGGGTGACGAGTCGAGGGCATGGGCCTCATTATCCGCATGAAGTTCGCAACGTTCGAGCGGCGGATCCGATCATGGAGGGTTTTGGTCCTGCCTGGGCGAATCCAGCCGGGGAGTTGTATCGGATTGAAAAGTTCTGGCCGACTGCAACAGCTTTGGCCACTGCCAAGGATCGCGAGAACGGTGAAGATCAAGTTTGTGTATGGACGAATGATTATCGCGGAACGCGAGTATTTGGGACCACCTTGGGGCACCACAACGAGACGGTTGATGATCCGACGTTTTTGAAGATGCTCACGCGGGGCACGTTATGGGCTGCGGGTCAGTTGGATCCGAAATATCTCAAGCCTGCGGCGAAGCGTTTGGTACGTGAGAACCTAGCGTTGGGCAAGTCCGTTACTGCGTCGAGCGAGCAGAAGGATCAAAACAATTTGTTGGCATATGCAGTGGATGGAAACAGAGGAACGCGTTGGTGCGCAAGTGGTGGTAGTTTCCCGCAGTGGCTGCGCGTGGATCTTGGGGAAGTCAAAGAGGTGCATGGGTTGGCAATTGATTGGGAGATGCCGCAGGGCAAGTACCGTTACGAGGTGCAAGCTTCGGTGGATGGAGAAAGCTACAAGACCGTCGTGGATTCCAAAGGGGCAGGTGACGCTTTGGGCAAGCCAGTCGGTAGCGACATTGGCGAGGAAATCTTCGAGTCGCCGATAGCTGCGCGATGGATCCAAGTTTCCATCGAAGGAGCCAATCCGGGGGCTTGGGCTAGTATCCGCGAGTTAAGAGTCTTTGGAGGTCAGACGAAAGAAGTTTCGGTGGAAGACACCGTTTCGCAACGCGAGCGGGAGTTGCTCGGTGAGTGCAAGTTGCCTGCGGGTTTTGATGCCACGTTGTTCGCGGCTCCCCCTGCTGTGAATTATCCGGTGTTTGTCGCTGCGGCACCCGATGGAACATTATTTGTTTCCAGCGACAAGAATGGATCTTTGGATCGGGAACTTAAGCGAGGCTCGATTGTACGATTGAAGGATTTGGACGGTGATGGGCGAGCGGACCAATCGAATTTGTATGTTGACGACGTGGATTCCCCACGTGGTTTGGTTTGGGATCACGATCGGCTTTATGTGTTGCATCCCCCGCATCTGAGTGCCTTTATCGACGAGAACGCCGATGGTGTTTCCGATCGTCAGGAGATTCTCGTGAAGGACATCGCCTTTGGATTCAAGGATCGTCCGGCGGATCATACGAGCAATGGCGTAACGATGGGGATCGATGGTTGGCTGTATTTAGCCATCGGGGACTTTGGTTTTATGAAAGGTGTTGGGACGGATGGTCGCGAATTGCAGTTTCGCGGAGGTGGAGTTGTCCGCGTTCGTCCGGACGGAACGGGTTTGGAGCTTTACAGCAGTGGTACACGGAATATTTTGGAAGTCGCGATGGATCCGTTGTTGCGAGGTTATGCTCGCGATAACACCAACGACGGTGGGGGGTGGGATGTGCGAATGCACCATTTCAGCGGAATGGATGACCACGGGTATCCTCGCAAGTACATCAACTTCCCTGATGAAATTGTTCCGCCACTGGCAGATTACGGCGGGGGCTCAGGTTGTGGTGCATTGTTCCTGGATGAGCCAGGTTGGCCGAGTGAACTGAACGACTGTATATACACGGCGGATTGGGGCCGTCAGCAGATTTTCAGCCATCGTGTAACTCTGAAGGGAGCAAGCGTGACGGTCGACCAGAAGGAGTTTTTGGGAATCGAGCGAGCGACGGACTTGGATGTGGATGGGAAGTCCAACGTGTATGCGGCAAGTTGGAAAGGAGCAACGTTTACGTATGCG
>JBIJCS010000586.1:0-2970 GCA_044344575.1 Pirellula sp.
GTTCGCAAAGGTCACGAGTGACAATCGGCTTGGGGGAGTTCGAATCGCTGGTCGAATGGATCGTTAATGGGAGTGAGGACGCAGTAGCTGCGAGGGTTTCGGTCAGATCGCAATGCCGTAGGATACCCAGCAAAACGAATCCGTCGAAGTACGCATTTGGATTGAGATCTTCGAGGGTAAGTCGAGTGAGGAGTCGATGTTCGAGGAGGGCTGCGTGGAGGGCATGAGGTGCTAGATGGCGTTTGGCTGACAGCGAGAGCGACGCGTTCGGGTGCTTGGACCTCAGCAGGGAAATTGCGTGGGTGAGACCCGCTACCTGGCGACCTTCCAGAGACCATCCAACCAATCCGTAGGACCGCCGTAGGTGCACTCCGTTTTGGGTCTGTGTATCCCAAGTCCATGGTCCGGTTTGTTCTGGGAAAACGAAATAAACCGTCGATTTTAGATCGCAAGTTTGCAAGATGTTTTGCCAGGGGGTAGGTTCGATCTTGCGATTTACCCAAGCGTTCCAAACCGCGTCTTCGGCAAGAATCATTTCTACCGAATCGACATCGCTTTCATTTGTGCCGCTTTTATTTACGTCCTTGTTGTTTGCTTCGTTGGCAGGAACGCGCTCAACGCGAAGAAGCGTAACGATGGAGTTCATCGGTGAGGGAGAATCGAAGTGGGTCACATGGTGCGTATCGTTTCGCTGGGATTCTTTTTCGTGCCAATCGAGAGGTGCCGTTGTTTGGTTGAGTTGGGTGGTGTTTTGGTTCAGAGCAGGAAGGCGTCCGTGTACGCAATGGAAGACCTCATCTCGAATTTGATGGATGCGTTGCTCCCATTGAGGTTTAGAGTCGGGTAAAGATTGGGAGTGAGTTGGTACAAACCAATCCTGTACAGAAGTGACACGTTCGTCGGTAGGTATTTGGCTGAGGACTTTAAGTTGTCTTTTTTCAAAGCGCGCAATAGCCGCTTGTTCGATCGTTTTTGGTTGTTGTTTCAGATGCTTATCGAACCAGACAAAGGCCCCTAGCTGTAGCTCTTGGGTGTCTTGGTGACCTCCGGATGTCCAATGGATTCCGAGATGGTTTTTTTCTTCGAGTTGATAAACATGTCGAATTTGCTGCTGGATACGATAGACACCATCGAGCGGGAAGATCGGATCTTCGTCGGTATTCCCGATCAGTAAGGCTCTGGGGTGGATCAATGAAGCGAGAGTTGAGTAGTCCCATCCATAGCGGTTTAGAAAGAACATACAATCGCAGTGGCCACGGATGCATTGGTCGATGACGTGATCGCGCAGGTCGGTAATCCCTGCGACGGGAATCACGACTTGGATTCTTGGATCGATAGCAGCAGCGAACCAGCTAGTCGCCCCCCCGCCACTTCGACCGGTGATACCTAACTTCGCAGGATCGACATCTTCGCGACTGACGAGGTAGTCGATAGCGCGTGAGGCATTCCAAGCTTCAACGCCGGCTGGGGTATAGCCTCGGGAGGGCCAGTCCCATCGATTGAATCGATAGAGACCATGGTGGATGCCTTCGATTTCTCCGAGTTGAATCGTATCGATTGCCAAAGCGATATAGCCGTTTTCGGCGAACCAAACTGGATGATGCTGGTAATGGGTTTTGTTTCCGAGGCTCATTTCCTTTTCTTTGACCTGTGCGTGTCCACAGACGTATACGATTGCAGGTAATCTCCCTTGAATATTTTTGGGACGATAGAGGTTTGCGGTGACGTAAAGACCTGGGCTTGATTGAACGGTGAGGTTGTCGACGGTAATGCGATCCGTTTCAAGCGTTTTGTGGACGACCGGATCCAGGTTGGTGTTTCGTGCATCGAGCGTGGGGATGGCGAGCATTTCGCGAAGTTGTTCACGGAGGAATTCGCGATGGTTTTGCCAATCCTCTTTCGATTGGACTTGCCTCAAGTCGTTGGCTTGCTCGATCGCTTGGACGCGTGATGCAAGTGTCTTTGTTGAGAGCAAGAATCCGGGGGATTCGGATTCTTGCGCGATCACCACGAAAGTGTTTAAGAAAAAGAAGAGTACTATCAGGAGGAGTTGGCGTGCGGATTTGCTTGGAGAGAGCATAGGTTGACCGATAGGTAGGCGAGGATGGGTTTGGTTTCTAATAGAATACGAATTTTTCTTCATGGTACCAACGGAAGGCTCTTGGTTGGGTACATTGAACGGTTTGAGTTTTGATTTTACGGAACACAGTTGGTAGGTTCGCATGCAAGAGTCACGACAGCGTTCGGAGTGGTTCATCAATACTTGGGCAGTCGTGGCTGCCTTCGGGACTTATTTTTGCATGTATATGTTTCGCAAGCCGTTTACGGTGGGGAGTTTTGAGCGAGCCGTTGGGGAGGGGTGGGACGAGAAAGGGACGTTGATTGCGGCTCAAGTGATTGGATATATGGTATCGAAGTTTATCGGTATCAGGGTTGTGTCTGAAGTATCTCGACTTCGCCGTGCTTGGGTGATTCTCGGTTTGATCTTGTTCTCGCATGCTGCATTGCTTTTATTTGCAGTGGTTCCTGCTCCTTACCATGTGTTCTGCATGTTTTTGAATGGATTGCCGTTAGGGATTGTCTTTGGGCTAGTGCTAGGATTTCTCGAGGGTCGGCAATCGACGGAGGCTTTAGCTGCCGGGTTGTGCGCGAGTTTCATTCTCGCAGGAGGCGTAGCGAAGACGGTTGGGCAGCGGGTGATCGATATTGCCTGTGGCCAGTGGGGTTGGGAGCTGAGTATTGCGGAGCGGTGGATGCCTTTTTTTTCGGGGGCATTCTTTTTAGTTCCGATTTGCATCTGTGTCTGGATGCTGCATCGCATACCACCTCCGAGTTCGAAGGATATCGATGCGAGGAGTTTGCGAGAGCCGATGGGTAGCGAGGATCGATGGCGCGTGTTGCGTTCGTATTCAATGGGGTTGGGAGCGATTGCGGGGACGTATTTATTGATGAGTATTTTGAGGAGTTTCC
>JBIJCS010000105.1:0-10785 GCA_044344575.1 Pirellula sp.
CCCATTCGATACCACCATTGCATCGCTTCCCAAAGGCAATGGTGCCGGCTTACCTATCAGCTTGCGATAGACTTCCGGACCGTAAGTGCTTAACAAACGAGCCTCAGAAAACGGAAACCCAAAAGGATCCAAATCTCCAATGGAGATATCCTCAAGCGTTGGGCGAATACCTAGGTTGTAAAAACCCGCATCGTACACAAAACGGCTATCACGCCCAAAACCCATGGGCTCAACACGAGCATTGACGATATTGTTGACCGACGCAGAAGTAAACTCAGCACCTTGATGGCAATCTGCACAACGTGCCTTGGTATGAAACAAGAAAAGACCTTGGCGTTGCTGAGATGTTAACGCCGTAAGATCACCAGCCGCATATCGATCATAGGGAGTCTGATCCGAAATCAACAACGACTGATAAAGTTGCACGGACAAACCAAAAAACAAGCTAAAGTTCGCTTCGATCTGCGAGTACTCCCCTATTGTATCCGACGCGCGCGTCATCGATGGAATGACTTTAGCAAGCGACGGCAAAGAGTTAGCATGAGAAGTTCCGCCCGAAGTAGCAAACCGAGAAGGCACAGGCACCTCCCCGTCGTACTGCCACCATTCTTCCTTAAATGCAGCTTCTACTAGCTCTTCGTAGTCATCAAAGATCAGCCCAGCTTTATCCACACGACTCCATGTCCCCAACACGCTGTCCGTGCGATCTACCATTTGTCTCGCCAATGGACGCTTCTTGAGTAACTTCCTCGCTACATCCGGAAAAATTCGCCCGGAAGCTGACATTTCAAAAGCACTCAACGGTGGCCCCACCGCTTGCGATGCTAGACTCGCGTTATCAATCGCCACCGATACCGCTTCGATGTGATCTTCGTCCTCTGCATAGAACACCCTCGCATCTTTATCGCGTAATCCAAACGGATTGACCCCATTAAAAATATCCGATGCACGACCGTCCCAAAAATTGCGCTGGTTGAAGACTGCATTGATTACCGTCGGTGTATTTCTCGGCTCGACACGCCGTGCTGTCAAAGTCCCCACCCGAAACACGGAATCGGCCTGAGACCGCAAAATCTCGTTCCCGTACCCGTCGACTCCAAGAAACTGCCGAAAAGCGATGCCTTGCGAACTGACCACATCATTGCGATCCGATAGAACCGACGATTTTGAATCGTTCGGATTACGCAACTTGCGCAACGGAAAATCGCTCACCTTCAACGCATAGTTCGATCCCACCAATTGAAACGTGCGGTCAGGGTTCGATGCACCATTCGCATACCACCTCAACAACCCCGGAGATGCCTGATGCCGCGATCGATTATCGGCCCCAGCGTGAAAGTGACAGGTGGCACAAGCCATCACCCCGTCGCTGCCGACCTGCATGTCCCAAAACAATGCCTTCCCCAACACCAACGCCAAATCCATATCCTCGATAAAGTCATCGAGGTTACTCGGCATTGGCACAGGAATCTGTGATAAAGGCTTTAACGGCGGTATCTTGGTGCGATCTTGCGCATCAACACCGGTGATCAACAGAACGAAAGACAGGAGAAGAGTTGTCTTTACTCTGAAGATACAAATAACCGAAACCGCGAAGTTACAGATCGAGCATGGGGGGTTTTTCATTGAGAGTAGTGAGAGATTTGCTGATGAATCCGTAGGGAATCAGCTGGCGCAATAGCTTCTCGTAATACTACTCAAACACAGCAGGGTAACAACCGCAATATTGACAAAACTTCTGCAGAAAACCTGAACTTCCGTCTTAATTTGCGACTTTTGCCCGTTTTTTTGTCAGAAACTCCACCGCATCAACAACGCAACGACTGTCCTGCATCAAAAAAGAATGCAGCACCGGATAGGTCTTGAACTCGCTCATCCCATCCAACTTGGCTTCCTCCAAAGTGACGACGGCATCGTTGGGGCCATCGAGAAGGGGGTTCTGAATCGGTGACCCAGTCAAGTCGCCGGCAAGGATTGCAAAAGGACACGGAGGAATCCCTAGATTCTCTTGAAAGCCGTCCCATTGGGGTCCAAGCTGCATACCGGCCTTGCCCGTAATTGTCTCAAAAAGCCCCAATTGCGACAGACGCTTCGCAAACGAAGATCCTTGATTCGGTGGCCCAAGCATCACAACGCGATCAAACCGATCGAGCACCCCCTTCGGATCTCCCTGCGTTCTCCATTGCGCGATCGCAAGTCGCGTAACAATGTTTCCTAAACTGTGTCCAGCGATCTTAATCCGTGGCTTGCCAGGTAGATTTTCCACCAACTCGCGGAAAGCCTCGGCATGCGACGCTATCGGAGCACGCGTACTTGCATACGAATAGCGAATGATACAAGGTGGTCTGGCAGATTGATCCAAAGTGCCACTTTTTATCTTATCCTGAAACGACTCAAGTAATTGAATCTCAATCGGTCGCATGCTCGACGAAGTTCGCATCAACCCATGAAGTAAAAAAACCACTTCGCTCGCAGGAACTTCTGTCTCCTCGGTCGCTACCTGCTTCTTCTGCTTGGCCTCCTCGAGCGCCTCAAGCATCGCTTCTTTAGTCCCCCAAGCTTTTCGGATCGAACGGTCGTCTAATAATCGCCAATGATCAAGCGTGTGATTGTATTGCACTCGCCACCCATACCACCAACGATAATCCGTCCAGAACTGCTTACCACCCAAAGTGGGAAGCTCTATATTGAGTTTTCGTCCACCGTTCTGGATCATTTCAAGCATTGCTCCTGTGTCGTCATCCGATTCCATTTCGGGTAATGCTGAGTCTTGCGCTTGAGAAGAAATCATACATAACGCAAAAACATAAAGCAGCCATAATCCCACAAAAAAATGAACTGACATACGAGTCAACAAGGGCCTGCGAATCATACACGTACTTCCGAAGTGATCGTAGAATCGGACTTCACCTTCGCCAAAATCGGTGCGACAACCTCTTCGAGAAACTCGTAGACTTGCTGCTCCGCACGCCCCGTGTACTGCTCGGGCGCAAGCACATCTTGGACGTTCACCTTCGCAAACGCAGGATCTTGCGAAAGCAACTCGAGCAAGTTATTCGAAAGGCCTTCTTGCTTGACTCGCAACGCCGCCGCTTGGCTGTGCACTCGAATCACTTCATGCAATTCCTGCCGATCACCTCCCGCAGCAACTCCCGCCATCAATAAGGACTCCGTCGCCATAAACGGCAACTCTTCGGCTAGATTCTTGGCGATCGTCTTCGGATAAACCACCAACCCCTCCGAAACATTTTGCAGTAGGATTAAACAAGCATCCACGGCGAGAAACGCTTGCGGCATCACCAAACGGCGATTGGCGCTGTCATCGAGCGTTCGCTCCATCCATTGCGTTGCAGCAGTCATCACTGGACTAGATTGCAGACTCATGACGAAACGTGCCAGCGAACACATCCGCTCACTTCGCATCGGGTTACGCTTGTAAGCCATCGCGGAGGAACCAATCTGGTTCTTCTCAAACGGTTCTTCCATCTCCTTTTTGTTCGCTAAAATTCTTAGATCCGTGGCGATCTTGTGCGTCGTCGTGGCAATCGCCGATAACGTATCGGTCAAGAATGCATCGACCTTGCGGGAATACGTCTGACCGCTGACCGCATAAGGAGCGGCAAACCCAAGCTTCTTAGCAATCCGTTGCTCCAACTCTCGGACCTTGGCATGGTCACCTTCAAAAAGTTGAAAGAAACTCGCTTGCGTCCCCGTCGTTCCCTTGGCACTGCGAGCCTGCAAAGACGCAAGTCGATGATCGACTTCTGCCAAGTCCAATACCAAATCATAGGTCCATAGCGTTGCTCGTTTTCCAACCGTCGTCGGCTGTGCAGGTTGTAAGTGCGTATACGCAAGGCAAGGCAACGCAGCATACTGCTTCGAAAATTCAGCTAGTGCTCGAATGCAACACACCAGTCGTTCGCGAATCCGCCGAAGTGCGTCGCGATAAATCATCAAATCCGAATTGTCAGTCACATAACAACTTGTTGCACCAAGGTGAATGATCGGACGAGCATCGGGACACTGATCCCCATAAGCATGCACTTGAGCCATCACGTCGTGACGCAGTTTCCGTTCGTACTGATCCGCAACCTCAAGGTTCAAGTTGCTCCGAAACGCTTTCAATTGCTCGATCTGCTCTGTGGAGATCCCAAGTCCCAGCTCTCGCTGCGTTTCCGCAAGAATAATCCACAATTCACGCCACAACCCAATCCGATGCTCTGTGCTGAACAAACTCGCCATTTCCCGAGATGCATAGCGGGTGATCAGTGGGTTTTCGTAAGTGGGGAGACTGGTTTGGGAATCGGACACGGGTGACTTTCTCATGTGTTGGGTGAACAGAATCTGCCTTCCCTCCATCCACCCAAAAGTGTATGCAGGGAACATGCAAGAATATACCATCGCTAGGTCGAATCGTCGTTGCCATCGGACAGACCGAGAGTTTGTGCCGGGAGAAAGCTACTATTCAGCGGTCGTCGCCCAAGGAAGCTCTCTGGTTCGGCAAGATTTTTCGCGGGAAACCTGGGATCAAGACGGAATTCAAGGGCTCGTCGGCTGGTGGCTTAGCCGCATACCCGACAAACAATCAGAACGCCCAAAACCCGCACCCACGCACGTTCTGCTCTCCGCTCTTGAAATCCTTCTGGAGGATCCTCTCAAAGCCGAACTTGCCTATCTTCTCACCCTTCTCCTAATTCGCCGACGTGTTCTGAGCGAACCGGTAGGTTACCAGCTTAATTCTGACAATCTCCCAGAGGAATCCTCTCTATTGCACTTGACCCACGCAGGGACAAATCGCGAATTTGTCGTACCGGTTTGTCAGCCCCAACCGCAGCGCATGGAAAGCCTGCAGCAGGAACTGATTCAATTGCTCTTTAGTGAGGCATAATGAGACGCGACGTCGGGATTTCCCCTAGCAAGAAATTCGTTGCGCTCGCCTTCCCGCGCGAAGTCCACTCTGCAATGTGGATTCTGTGGCTCGCAGTGGTCTTCGTCTCCAGCGGCGCAACGTGCATTCCCAAACGTCCCAACGCAGAATTCGCTCCCAAACCTATCTTCGCAGGTCCTCCCACCCAAGAACAACTTTTTGAAGTCATCAATCGATCACGATCCATCCAATCGCTGCAATCGAACTTCGTCACCGTTAACCCAAACCGTATGCGCAATCTGGATGCATCTTTGGTCTGGGTGCGAGAACGCAAATTCAAACTCTCGGGTGGTATCTCCCGAATGCTCGGGAATAACTTCGAAGTCGGTAGCAACGACCAATACTTCTGGATGTCTGTACGGGACGGAATGCGTCCGCAATTGTTCTTTGCACGACACGATGAATTCGAATCCCAAAGCACACGACGAATCCTACCCGTTTCTCCATTGTGGATCTTAGAAGCACTCGGCGTGAGTGAAATCGATCCCTATCGCGTTCTCGGCCCGGCCGTCACTCGCCCCGACGGTATGCTGGAACTTTCAACCATGGCACCAACCGCAACAGGAACCTACACGCGCACCTTAGTCATCGATCCCAAATTTGGATACACACGCCAAGTCCTACTTCGAGATCCATCGGGTAGATTGGTCGCTAGCGCAGCCCAAAGCGAACATAACTACTACGCTTCTGCTGGACTCTCCCTACCCCACAAAGTTCTCATGCAGTTGGTCCCTGTGATGGATCCCCCCACCGAAATCGATGTGACTATCGGTGGCTATGTCGTCAATGGCTTAGATCTTCAACAATCCGCCAGCGGGTTTGAATTGCCCAATCAAAACGGGTACGAAGTCGTAAATCTAGTGCAGTTCAACCAAGGCTTGCCACAATCCGTCACGCCCGTTCAAGTCGCACCACCTCTACCCCCTGCCGTGCCACCGACCGCTTACCGTGGCGTCCCTTGGGACTACTCAGTGATACGCTAACGATTCATCCACTCATCGTCATGCTCATCACCCAAGGTACAAAAGACACTGAGGTACAAGAGACATTAGGGTACTGGGCGCAGTACCACCGCTCGATGCAAGCCCCCAGAAACAGCATCCGCCAGAATCAGCCCCGAGTTATTGACTTGTACAAGCCTCACAATCTCCCAACCACTGGATGTAACAGGATCGAGGAGCGATGTGAGATTGTGTGGAACGCCACCGTGCCATCCCACCGGAACAAACTTGGCAAATTATTTCCCAGCGGGTATAAAACGGTGAACGATTTCGTCCTCGTAGCTCAATTGGATAGAGCGCAGGCCTCCGAAGCCTGAGGTTGTGGGTTCGACTCCCGCCGAGGATATCTCTCCCCAGCTCGCAAACCATCACCGTCAATCAAATCATTGTACTGCAATCACTTTGCCATCAGTAATAGATGGGAACCACCAGAGATACGGAACATACGAAAGACTAGAGCACTAGTCGCGTAATAGTCGCTTTGGGGTAATCTCCTAAATGGACGAGTAAACCAAGTCTCAATTGACTTGCTTTCAAATAGTTGATGACTTGCGCCTTGTGTTCGGGTGTCACTTCCTTCACGTCTTTGAGTTCCACGATGACTTGATCGTAACAGATGAAGTCGGGGATGTACTTCTGCCTAAGCTTTTTCCCTTTGTAGAATAGCTGCAACCCATTTCGCGGTAAACTTCGAAGCTCGCTCCTTGAATGGCATGGCATTCATCTTTGAACAGATTCGACTCGCTCATGGTAACACCCCCGTCGCAGCTCTCTATCCGTCGTTCGTGGCAAATCACGGCGACAACGGTCTGTTGAGTTTATCAGGTGCTGTCCCAGTACCACTAAAGTCAGTACTGTCATTAGGATCCGCAAAGAACCAGTCTTGCCCTAATCCACCCGTCAACGAATCGATGTCTCCATCCGCAAATACCGTGTCCGTGATCGCATCGCTCACGTCGCTGTTGAGGAAATAACTCCCGTTGGACCTAGGCCCTGTCCCACTCCCCAAAATATTCGCAGTTCGCTGCGCAAAACTCCTCGTCGAATTCCACTCGTTGTAAATCGAAATCAACGCTTCTCGCTGCGCCTCAAAGCTCACGTAGCTTGCCACTAGCAAGTCGTCACCGCTCGAACCATTGAGAGTATCCCCTCCCAATCCACCAAAGAGCAAATCGCGTTGCGTCCCGCCAATCAGCGTATCGCTACCCCCAAGTCCAACCAAAATGCTCGACTTGCTCGCTTGGCCAATCAACGTGTCATTGCCCGCTCCACCAGTAACCATCTGAATGTTGGTGGTACGACCTGCAATGGCCGTAGCGTTGCCGCTACTGCTCGATGCGAGATTGACACTTATCCCCGCATCCCATTGCGAATAGCTCACAGCGTTAAGCCCCGTCCCCGTGCCACCATTGAGGTTGCCGGTTAGAGCACCTGCAGGTGCAATTGCAAAAGAGTCATCAGCAGTTCCGCCAGTAAGATTCTCCACATCGCTAAAGGTCAAACTAGAACTTGCAAAACTCAACTGCCCCGCATTCGTCCCCAGGATGCTCCACTGCGAGGATACCCCAGGGCCCGTCAACGTATCGACGCCCGTTCCAGAAAGTATCCCGCCGATGGCAAGATAAGCGATCGAATTGTGGAATAATTGACCGCTGGCGGAAACCATCCAAGAAGTCCCAACGTTAGAACCTTTGACCTTCGTTCCACTCAAGCCGTTGCCTGTGACGGTTTCCACAGAGAAGTATCCTCCGAGCACCGTTTGGCTATTGGAGACCAACTGCACCTTGGGATTGCCTGCTGCATCGAAAAGAAGTTCCGAGGAGATTGCAGAGAGGTTTAATTGGTCACTCCCCGTCCCCGCAACAATGGAACCAGAGAGACTTCCATCATTCGCAAAGACGAAGCTGTCCACACCGCTTGAACCATAAAGGTTCTCGGTTCCTTGGAAGTCGATGCTCCAGTTTGCAGACTCGAACCGTCCAGCGTTCGGTGCCAGAATACTCCAAGTGTTGCTCTGCGCTGGACCGAGAATGGTGTCAGATCCCGCTCCACCAGAGATTTCTCGGATCGAACGATAGTTGGCACCATGGATGGAGATCTGTCCATCAGGCAAAACGCTCCACGCGGCCCCAGACGAGGGACCGATCAGCTTCGTACCCGTCATGGCATTCCCGGTAACTTGCTCGATCGACGTATAGGCCCCGACAAGGTTATCCACGGCTGAGAGTACACCGATACGATAAGACTGCGGAGCAGTACCTTGACTCAAATCCAGAACGTCTGCCCCATCACCCCCGGAAATCCTACCGGTGATTTGACCTGCAGAATCAAAGAGGAATTGATCGGCGGCCAAGCCTCCAGCGATGCTTTCAAAACCCGAGAAACTCAACGTGCTATTGAGCGTTCCGGAGTTGGTTCCTTGGATGTTCCAGACGTTCGTTGCATTCGTAGCGATCAACAAATCTCCAGTGCCGTTGCTGGCGGTGACTTGTTCGATCTCCCCGAAGCCGTTCGAAACGCTGGTGACCCCGGATTGTAGGTTGATGATCTGCGAGGTGGTCTTGGCGGCGAGGTTTACCGAGTCCTGACCGTCGCCACCAAAGAGGCCGCCGGAGAGTCGTCCGATGGAGCTGAAGAGGAACTGATCGTTACCTGCACCTCCCTGTAGGGATTCGGTATTGGCAAAGAGGATGGTCCCGTCAACGTTTCCACTATTGAATCCAGAGACGTTGATTTGTCGATCACCGGAGGTGAGTTCGAGCTGATCGTTCCCGGTGCCACCATCAAACAGGACCGAACCGGAGAGAACACGCAGTGAATCATCTCCTGCAAAGCCAAAGATTCTCAGATTTTCAACCGAAGTCAGTCGAACGGTGCTACCTTCGAGGGTCAGCACATTACCGTCGAGCACAAATTCATCGGCAACAGATCGACCGGCGACTTGGACTGAATCATTTCCACCGAGACCATCGATTCGAATCGCTCCGGGATGGACCAATTCACCGTTGAACACGGTAGCACCATTGACGGTAACGCTCCATAGGTGCACCGCGCCGTCTCCTTGATAGATCAAGCTAATTGCATCGGCGTTGGAAGTACCAGTTACGTATACGTTCAAGTCTCTTTCGACGATCGTGAATTCACGATCGAAGTATAGCCCACCGGCATCGGTTGTCCGAATCCGCACGGAATAGCTTGTTTCTGGATCGAAACCGAGAGAATCGGTAGCACGCAACCTGTTTCCAGAGATGTTGAAAAGTCCATTATCATTGTCTCCGTCCCCTGCGACCAACGAATAGGTGAATTGGTCTGCAATATCCGGATCCGTGGTCGTGAGGGTTCCAACCAGAGCATTTGCACCAAAATTCTTTGGAACTGTCGTGTCCGAAAGAGTTAGGTCGCTAGGACCTTCGTTTTGATTCGTAACAGAGATCAATACGATTTTTTCGACATAAAGTCCGTCTTGATCTGTAGTTCGAATACGTACTGAGTAGCTTGACTTCGACTCGTAGTCAAAAGTAGCCGAGGTTCGCAATACGTCTTCATCAAGATAGAACTGCACATTGTCGTTGTCGCCACTACCTGATACGAGAGTGTAAGTGAATGTATCGGTTGGGTCTTGGTCTGTCGTAGAAAACGTCCCAATGAACGTATTCACTGGTGCATTTTCGATGATTTCTGTACTAGACGAATTGATGTCCGTCGGTGCATCATTTGCATCGGTGATAAGGATTGTAAAGATCTTTTCAATCCACAATCCACCCTGATCGATTGCACGGATACGAACAGAGTAACTTGACTGTGTCTCGAAATCGAAAGCACTTGTCGCTCGCAGTGCTGCACCATCGATCGTAAACGCCGAGTTATCTGCATCACCGGTTCCTGAAACCAATGTATAAGTAAACTCCTCGGAGTCGTCTTCATCCGTTGTTGTCAAGTTCCCAATCGCAGGCGTACCTTCCAAATTCTCGGCAATCGTTGCGTTGGATAGATCAATATCCGTCGGAGAATCGTTCACGTTTGTCACCGTGATCGTAAACTCTTGTTCCGTCCAGAGTCCTCCTTGATCGGTCGAGCGAACCCGTACGCTGTAACTCGACTTGGACTCAAAGTCGAAGCTCGCATTGGCCTTGAGCGTGGCCCCATCGATGGCGAATGCCGCATTGTCCGTATCACCAGTTCCGCTAACCAACGCATACGTAAACGTATTGGCTGCATCCGGGTCGGTCGTACTAAGCGTTCCAACCATCGCATTGGCTCCAGCGTTCTCTGCGATGGTCGCCGAAGACAAAGCAATGTTGGTCGGAGTTTCGTTCGCGTTCGTCACCGTGATCGTGAACTCTTGTTCCGTCCAGAGTCCTCCTTGGTCGGCCGACCGTACTCGTACCGTGTAACTAGACTTGGACTCAAAATCGAAACTTGCATTGGCCTTGAGCGTTGCGCCATCAATGGAAAATGCCGCATTGTCTGTGTCCCCACTTCCGTTAACCAATGCATAAGTAAACGTATTGGCAGCATCCGGGTCGGTCGTACTAAGCGTTCCAACCGTCGCATCGCTACCAGCGTTCTCTGCGATGGTCGTCGAAGACAAAGCAATGCTGGTCGGAGTTTCGTTGACGTTCGTCACCGTGATCGTAAACTCTTGTTCCGTCCAGAGTCCTCCTTGGTCGGTCGACCGTACTCGTACCGTGTAACTAGACTTAGTTTCAATGTCGAAGCTCGCATTGGCCTTGAGCGTGGCACCATCGATGGCGAATGCCGCGTTGTCCGCATCCCCACTTCCGCTAACCAATGCATAAGTAAACGTATTTTCTGCATCCGGGTCGGTCGTGCTTAGCGTTCCAACCGTCGCATCGC
>JBIJCS010000587.1:0-2967 GCA_044344575.1 Pirellula sp.
AGGAAAGATCGGGCAGCTACGAATCCCGCGACCTTCGTGGTGCTCGACCTTTGGCTCCGGGATACTCATCCGGTTCATTTCCCAGTCGATGTCGTCCCATCGCAGCGACAACGTTTCCGAAGGTGTCCGAAGCCCACCATAGCGACTCAGGCCCAAGATCACTTGCCAGACTGGGTTGGCGGCAAAGATAGAACAAATGGCTCAATGACTCAGCGGAAAGCTTTAACCTGCAGTGTCTCGATGATACGATTGGCGGTTATGGCATCAGATCCACGCAAATATCTTCCCCTAGATAAATCCGACGTTATCAATACTCGTGCTCTTCTTGCACTTGGCTATCCAGCTTTGGCTCCGTATCTAAGGGAATTGCTCGAGTGGTTGCAAGACGGCAATTGGCCCATCTCTCGACCTATTGGGAAATTTCTCCTGACCATTCCTCAGGCTGTTGCTCCGTTCATTCAGGAAGTGCTTGAGGGTGACGACCATCCATGGAAGTATTGGTGCATCGTTCGACTGATCGGCGAGATGACACCAGCGGTTGCCGAGCAGTATCGTATCGAGTTGTTTCGATTAGCTGTATGTCCGACTCTTGCTGAAGCACAAAACGAACTCAACGAGGTAGCCAAGGATGCTTTGCAGAAGCTTTGGCCATGTGAGTATCATTTCCGATCAACGCCGCTATTGAATAATCATGAGGCAGATGGATGAATTCTCAACACGACGAGTCCACTTTACTTGCCTTTGTAAGGCGCGAAGAAGATGGACGAAACAAGATTTGCATTTACGGGACTCCGGGTGGTCTTAGGAAACTGGCATCCGAGTTGGTCAAACAGTCGGAGGCCAACCAGGATCATCTTGCCGATTACGATACCGACCACACTCACTACCGAGCGACCCATCAAAATGCGATCTTGGCCCCAAGTTCCGATGAAGTTGTTTTAGGGAGACTGGACCTGCGTAACGGTAAATTGGCAACCTGGGCAAGAGAACGAATCGATAACCAACGGTTACCGCCAGCGGCAGGGATGTCGTTTCCAGAGGTACTTTCGGATCTTCAATCTCGACCTGGCATGTTTCTACGAAAAGTTACGTATGATTCCGTCGCTTCCTGTATCCAAGGATTCGATTTGGGAACGGGATTCGAATTTCTAAAAGGCTTCAGCGAATGGCTTCGCTTGCGTGCAACGCATGGACACAACATGGGTTGGCCCGTCCTGGTGTTGTACATCGCATTTCCTGAGTCCAAAACGCCATGGCGAAATTTGGAAGACCCCGAGTCTGAGCAGCATGCAATTGCGACATTGTTCCAATGTCTCCGTGACTTCTGTTCCGAAAGGTAGGACATCCTCCATGAGTTCAAACAAAGTGATCCTGCATTTCCCAATCAAATTCGATGCGCTGTACACGGACAAAGGTTATTGGCCTTATGCAGTGGTCGAATTACCCAACGGTGATCACTTCCCCGTTTATTTCGCGCAGATCTGCAGTTTCGATCTGCCTACAATGCACGACCCATGCTTTGCCCCTCCAGGGTTGATCATTGTTCCGGAGGTAAAGATCCCAAATATGGAGCAAGCGGTTCAGGAATTGTATGAGTCGGGGCGTTTTTTTCCCTTTCTCAAGCCGATCGCAATTGCTGATCTGAAAACGATCGAACTCAGGAATTGGCCACCGTTTCCACCATCACCTTCTTCGCTCCGGCCGCCCTCGCAAAATCATCCTCGGTGACCAGCAAATAACTCTGTTGCGCGATCCGTGGTGAGTTGCCAAGCCAAGAGCAGACGACATGCAGCGGGAACTCGCGTTGCAGTTCGGTCTGCCGGCTGGCCCGCATGGAATGAAACAATCGTGGCCAACCAGAAACGCCGGCGCGGCGAAGCAGTCGCGTCATCTCGCTGCGTAGGTTGGCATTCTTCCAACCCATCGCCGTGTTGGCTGCGGCGCGGTACTGCGGTGCGGCAACCACGTATTCACTCTTGTCTCCGAAGATCTCGAAGGCTTCGTCGAGGATGGGTCGCAACTCTGGAAAGATCGGGCAGCTACGAATCCCACGTCCTTCGTGGTGCTCGACCTTTGGCTCCGGGATACTCATCCGGTTCATCTCCCAGTCGATGATCGCCCCTCGGCGAGAACTCGTTGCAGCAAATATCTATTGAGCAACGCTTGATCCCTATCTAAAAGTCAGGGATACTTGAGTCGATGAGACGGGTTGAAATCGTATGTGTTGCAGAAAAAACAGAGACAATTACCGAAACCGAAGAAAAGTTAGAAGGACACTGTGCTGACGCTTGAATCCGAACTTCGCGAACTTGTGCAACGTTTCAATGAAGCGAAAATAGAGTACGCATTGTGCGGAGGAATGGCTGTCGCTCTCCATGGCTATCCTCGATTCACAAAAGACATTGATTTTTTGATCCCTTCCGAGTCGCTCAACCGAGCAAAAGAAGTTGCTGCGGAAGCCGGATTCCTTGACGAGTCAGGCCGAATTCCGTTCCCAGACTCTGATGTTTATCGTATTCTCAAGATTGAGGGTACTGAATACCGAATCCTTGACTTGCTGGTACCGAAACGATTGGACACAATTGCTTGGACCCAACGGCAATGGTTTGACTGGAATGGGCTTCCCATTTGCTCAGTATCGAGAGACGGTTTGATTGAAATGAAACTTGCCGCTGGGCGAGATATCGATCGAATCGATATCAAACAACTTGGGTTTGCTGATGATCAGTAGCGGACTAAATCACAAGCGGTTTTCAAATTGCAACGCAGTGGACATGTCGAGTTCTGCGATTTCAAGTCGCCTGCGAGAGGTTAGCGAACTGCATCAACTCGGATTATCACTGGCTAATGCAAAGCCAATAGTGAATTTACCTCAGTCCGTTGATAAGACGGAGTCTAATCGCTGCCCCAAATGCGACAGGATCGCGAGAACCCCCGAGGCCAAGCAATGCTTGTGGTGTGGCCACA
>JBIJCS010000106.1:0-10778 GCA_044344575.1 Pirellula sp.
CGCAGCGGGCAACGGTGCGTATTATTGTTGATGAGCCGTCACATCAGGCGGTTGGTTCGGGGACGATTATCGATGTGCAGCAGGGAGAGGCGTTGGTGATCACCTGTGGTCATTTGTTTCGAGATATGCAGCCGAACAGTCCTATATCGGTGGAGGTATTTGAGGATGGAAAACCGGTGGCTTATCGGGGCGAGTTGATTTACCATCAGATCGAGGAGAAAGATATCGGTTTGATCGTTTTTCGACCTGGGCGAGCAGTGTCAGTAGCGCGCGTAGTCTCGCGGGAGGAGCGGTTGCAAGAGGGGGAACGTGTTTTTAGTGTGGGTTGTGATCATGGGCAGGTTCCGAGTGTAAGGGAATCGAGGGTAACGAAGTTGAATCGTTATTTGGGGGCGCCGAACATTGAGACTTCTGGGGCACCGGTTCAGGGGCGTAGTGGTGGTGGTTTGTTCAATTCTTCGGGGGAATTGGTGGGAGTATGTTATGCCGCCGATGGGGATTTGGATGAGGGGCTTTACAGTGGTACCGAGGTGGTCCACGAGCAGGTCTTGAAGTTAGGATTGGGTCGATTGTTGGATTCGACGCGGGTCGTTGTCGGAGGTGGGCCGGCGAAATTGAAGGTTCAGTACGTCGATGGCCAGGGGCGAGTCCAGCAGATGCAGATTGAAAATCCGAGTGCATCGTTGGTAGAAGCCTTGGAGACGGCGGCTGGCAGTCGGAGCGACTCGTCGATTCGCAATGCAGGGTCTGCCGATGCAGGTCAGGCAAGGGCGATGGGATTGCAAGGGGATTCGAGCAAGGGTTTTGCAACTCGATAAGTTTTTCATTGGGCGTAGAGGAAAGAGTTCCAGGAACATGCTGACAGGGCGATTCGAATGCAGCGGTGAGCTTGTCACGATCGAGGTACCGTTGCGTCTATTTGCGGTTCGTTATTTGGGTTGGTTGTTGTTTGTTTCCTGCTTATTGCTCTGGCTTCCTGGTTGTGGGACGACAAAATCGGTGACTGCGACGGAGCAGTTATTGATGAGTGATGCGGTGGATTCGACGGTATCGCAGATCGATTTCCGACCGTTATCGGGGTACAAAATATTTCTGGACACGACGTACATGTCATCGGCGGGTAAATCGATACCTGGGGTACCGATGCCTCACAATTTGGTTACATCCGATTACGTGATCAGTTCGCTGCGACAGCAGTTGACGGCGGCGGGGTGTATGTTGGTTGACACGAAGGACACAGCAGAAATTATTTGTGAAGCTCGTGTTGGAGCTTTGGGTACGGATGGTCACAACATGACCTATGGACTGCCAGCGAGTAATTTTCTCAGCAGTGCATCCACATTGATCACATCTGTGCCGAGTTTGCCAACGATACCTGAGTTATCTATCGCGAAGAAGGAGACGAAGAGTGCCGCAGCCAAGGTTGCGGTATTTGCTTATGATCGCGAGACGCGGGAACCGTTGTGGCAATCGGGCGTAGCGCAGGCGGGAAGCAATGCGAAGGATAGTTGGTTTCTTGGAATCGGCCCGATACAGCAGGGTTCGATTTATCGAGGGACACGCTTTGCGGGGAGTGGTCTAGCGATTCGCGGGGAGAGCAATGACGAGTATCCTTTGGCGCAAACGCCGAACGGAGTGGAGCATCGATCGCAGGTGACGTTTGCGCATCCACTGTTTTCCGGGGGGGCCGATGAGGTCGTTACAGAGCGGTTAGCCAAGGAGAGTCAGGGGAAAGGTGGAGATACGGTTGGAGAGAAAGATGTGGTTGGTAGTGGTAAGGGGGTACCGGCTCGATTGACGAGCGACCCCAAGCGGGCGGCTACGGCGGGCCCCAAGTAAGTTGGTTCGCAATGAAGGCGATCCCCAAGTAGGGGGGATTACTAGCGAGATCAATGTGCATGAGATACAGTAGCGGGGTTGGTCGAATAGTCCTCCCGTTTTCTCGCTGTTGAAATGCACTTAGATATGAGATCTTTGCAAGGATTGATGTGCTGTTGTTTTAAAGCAACTGTTGTGTTTTGGATGAGTGTTGGATACTTGTTCAGCGGTTCGTTGTTCGGTGAGTTGCGATTACCGGCAGTCTTTGGGAACCGGATGGTACTGCAACGAGATCAGGAGATCCGAGTATGGGGATGGGGTGAGGTTGGTGAGCGGGTGCAAGTGGAGTACAAGGGGATTGTTTCAGAAGGGAAGGTGGATGAACAGGGGCGTTGGGAAGTCACATTGCCACCGATGAAGGGGTCGAAGGAACCTGGGGTGCTTACCGTTCAGGGAGCGAATACGGTAAGGTTTGAAGACGTATTGGTGGGAGAGGTGTGGTTATGTTCAGGGCAATCGAACATGGAGTGGACGGTTGCGATGAGTGGTAATCCGCAGGAGGAGATAGCTTCTGGGGATCATCCGATGATTCGGCACATCAAGGTACCGTTGGTGGCTTCGATGGTTCCGTTAGAGGATTTTCGAGGGGAGTGGCAAGTATGTACACCGCAGACTGTGGCGAACTTTACTGCGTGTGGATATTACATGGCGAGGGAGTTGGCCAAGGAGTTGGATGTACCGGTAGGTTTGGTCAATGCATCGTGGGGTGGGACTCGCATTGAGCCTTGGGTGCCACCCGTTGGGTTCGAGCGGGTGGAGTCGATGCAAGGGATATATCGATCGGTGATGGGGCGTACACCTGGGACGCGGCAGTACAAAGAGGCATTAAGAGAGCATATTGGTCGAGTTGAGAATTGGTTAGAGAGAGCAAAGGTTGGGTTAGGGGGTGGGGGATTAGTGGAACCGAATCCGGGTTATCCGGCGGAGTTGGTTCCGTTTACGAGCAACCAAGATCCTACGATGTTGTACAACGGGATGATTCATTCGGTGGTTGGTTTTCCGATACGGGGAGCGATTTGGTACCAGGGTGAGAGCAATCACGATGAGGGAATGTTGTATTTAGAGAAGAAGCGAGCATTGATTCAGGGTTGGCGTGAGTTGTGGGGGCAGGGAGACTTTCCTGTTTATTATGTGCAGATCGCACCTTATCGTTATGGGGATGCAGATCCGACGATGTTAGCGCGTTTTTGGGAAGCGCAAGGGATGGTTGAGAAGAGTATTCCAGGGACGGGGATGGTAGTAACCAATGATATAGCGACAGTGCATGACATCCATCCACCGAACAAGCAGGAGGTGGGGCGACGCTTGGCGTTACTGGCGTTGCGGAATACGTATGGAAGGAAGGATTTGGTTGCGAGTGGACCGGAGTTGGATCGATTGGAGGTTGATGGGGGGGCCTTGCGGCTAACCTTTAAGAACACTGCGGGTGGATTGAAGACGCGAGACGGCAATGCACCGAGTCATTTCGAGATTATCGGAGTGGGTTCGAATGGTTATCGACCAGCGGAGGGGAAGATCGATGGGGATCGATTGATTTTGAGTTCGGCGGAGGTAACTGAGCCGCGAGCGGTTCGATTTGCCTGGAACTTGCTTGCCGAGCCGAATCTATGTGGTGGTACGGGATTGCCGGTGGCTGCGTTTCGAGCTGGAGATGAGCCGGTGTTTTTGGATTCGGTTCCGACGGCCAAAGAGTACACGATGGTGTATGACTTGGATTTGTCTAAGTTGTCTGGGGAGATTCGTTACGACGTGGATCTTTCTTCGCAGGTGGGTGATTTTGATCGTATAGGGTATTTGGTTGAATTGACCGATAGCAATGGTCAGGAGCGCAAGGTCTTTGTGACGATGAAGGCGTTCACACGTGATGTGAAGAAGATTGGCATTCCGACTTTAGCATCGGGGGCGCGGTTTCAGATGCCAATCGAGCAGATGGATATTTTTAGTTCCGCTGCGGGTGTTGCGAGTGGTCGGGACATTGCATCTGGAAATATTGAGTTTTGGCCAGATAATTACGGGATGGTCAACGGTGCGCATGTCGAGGGGGCTTCGGATAGTATTTATGATTTTGGGGATGAGATTGCCGTTCCGCCGGATGGGTACGGGAGCATGCAAGTGCATCACGGCAAGGCGGGTCAGACGGTATTTGCGATCAACCAATGGAGGGCAGGTGCGCGAGCCGACCTTGGCATTGGCAATAGTGAAGGGAATACTCGGGACTGGACGTTTACCAGCAATGCATCGGCATGGAGCAATAAGAGGCTTCGGGTATTTGTTCGTCCAGTTCGTTAGACAGTATCTAACAAGAAGGCGGTACCGTACTAGAGGAGAAGTATGGCGTAGGATTGAGGGTGTCGAATGAAGGAATCGGGTAGGCTTGCATGAAGCGACTTAGTCCCAGTTGTATTGAAGAACATTCAAAGTAGAGAAGTTTTTTCAGAGGAATCGAGGTGCAGCATGGCAAGTGTTGGGGATCGGATCAAGAAGCGTCGTAAGGATTTGGGATTAAGTCAGCAGGATATATGCAGTCGCGTGGGGTTGAGCAAGAGTTTTTTCTCCGAGTTGGAGAGTGGTAAGCGGAACGTTAGTTCTTCGAATCTTTTGTCGATTGGGAGGGTGTTGGGGGTATCGTTGGATTGGTTGATGACGGGTAAGGAGTATCAGGGTGTGGCGATGGCGTTGGAGATGCCAGAGTCGTTGGTGGAGTATTCAAGGAAGCAGAAGGTTGCGCCGAAGCTAGCCAGTATGATGTTAGCGGTTCAGGAGTTGATTTTGGCGAGTAAGGTGAGCAAAGGGGGTAAGAAGAAGGGGGTGGATTTATCGAAGGTCGACTGGAAGCGGGTGCATGGGGCTTGCAAGGACCTGTTGGGTTAGGAGTGGTTATTCGCGCAGTTCTCTGCCGGTTAGGTGTAGAAACACGTGATGAAGGCTTGGTGAGTGGACTTCCAAGTTTTTGATACGTACGCCGGCGTTGGTCATTTGTTGGATCCAGTGGGGGAGTTCATCGGCGAGATTGTGTGTGGAGCCGACGAGGACGTTGTGTTCTGCTTGATGGAATCCGGGGGGGAGGTGTTGTAGGGTACCTTCGATTTCTAATTGGATTTGTTTTTGTCGACCGATGGTTTGGTCGATGAGTTGATCAATTTTTCCGTCTGCGATGACTTGGCCGTGATCGATGATCACGATGCGGTCGGAGCGTTGTTCGGCTTCTTCGAGGTGGTGGGTAGTAAGAAGGATACTGGTGCCTTCGGCACTGAGTTGGTCGAGCATATCGAAGATACGTTGGCGGCTTTGTGGATCGACGCCGACGGTAGGTTCATCGAGGAGTAGGATTCCAGGGGCGTGCATGACGCCGCAAGCGATATTGACCCGTCGTTTCATGCCTCCGGAGAATTTAGCGGTGAGGTCTTCTGCGCGGTCTTCGAGTGCGATCCATTTTAGGGCCCAGGCGACGCGTTCTTGGAGTTGTCGTCCGCGTAGGCCGTGGAGTCGACCGAAGCATTCAAGGTTTTCGCGAGCGGTTAGATCGCCATAGATGGCGAGTTCTTGGGGGACAACGCCGAGTTGAATCGACGCGTTTGGGAGTCGTATTGAGCGGCCGAAGAGTTTGATGTCGCCTTGTGAGACGTCTGTACGTCCGGAGATGCAGCGAATGAGGGTTGTTTTTCCGGCACCGTTGGGGCCGAGGAGAGCGACGCGTTCCCCTGGCAGTACCTGCAGTGAGACGCCTCGGAGGGCTTGGTGCTCCCCGTAGGATTTGCGCAGGTCGCGTATTTCAAGGGCGAGGGATCGGTTTGAGGGTGAGATATTGGTAGCGGGGTTGGGTTGGGACACTGTGTAGCTCCTGGGTTTGCACGGTGTAGCTCCTGGGTTTGGATTATCGATAAGGAATTGTTGGGGGGTAGGGCAAGCCCGTTTGGGGGGGAGTTGATATAATACGGGAGGTTGTTTACGGGATTGCATGCCGATGAGTCAGCGGAGCATTGATGGGAATTTTCGATAAGTTATTCAACAAGAAGCCCGCTGGCGGTGGGGAATCTGGCAAGGTTCTCAAGGCTAGCAAGTCGGTGGACATTGAGGGGCGATTTGAGCGATTGCGGTCGGCGATTAGCGGGACGATGAGTAATTTTTTCGTCGCCAAGGATCGGTTCAATGACAACCGAGTGGTTGGTGTGAAGTTGTGCGATACGGACAAAGTCGAGTTTTTTGAGAGTCGGTTTAAGGGATTGAACAAGCCGAGTGAGGGTGAGATTGCGATCCAGATGCAGCATTCGAACATTGTAAAGACGCTCGAATATGGGACTTCGTCGAAGGGGCAGTTGTTTTTGGTGATGGAGTACATCGACGGTCCGGGGTTGAATCAGTTGATTCAGGAGCGACAGGAGGAGATGTTAGCGGGTAAGCGATTGGAGATGATTCGCCAGATGGCCGAAGCGTTGGCTTATGTGCATCGCAAAGAGTTTATTCACCGGGATATTTGCCCTCGGAATTACATGGCGACGAAGGATTTGGGGACGGTAAAGTTGATCGATTTTGGATTGACGTTACCGGCAACACGTCCGTTTATGGCTCCAGGAAATCGAACGGGGACACCGTTGTATATGTCGCCGGAGATTGTACGTCGAAGGGCGACGGACAAACGCGTGGACATTTTTTCGTTTGCGGTAACTTGTTATCACTTAATCACCTTTGATTTGCCTTGGCAGATATCGGATACGTCGGGACGAGCTGCATTGCATCACGATACATCACCTCCGAGGGACATCAGCGAGCATCGACCGGACATCGATCGGAATTTGGGAAATGCGATCATGTCGGCGATGCATGCGAATCCGGAAATGCGCACGCCGGATATCGAGACGTTCTTGCGTCAGATCCGCAACGTCAAGGAATCGCCATAGGTTTGTTGGTAGGTTGCTCGGGGGGGCATATTGGGTTCCAATAGGGGAGTGGTAGCGCGATGATTTTTACCCTCTCGAACGACAGTTCAAATCCTCATGTTCAACGTATGGAATCGGCTAAGAGCGAGCAGCTCGAGTATAGTTCTGATTGTTTTTGCCAGCCTGTCTTGTGCGTTTTCCCAAGACGTTGAGATTGGGCAGACTCGAAAGCTAAGTGATCCGACTGAGTTGAGGCGTTGGTTGGAGAATATGGTTTGGTACCATGGTTTTTCCCGAGAGGAAATCCTGGAGGTCACTGGATTGCAACCTATTGAGCTAGAGGAGGCATTGAATCGCTTTCATATCTCACCAAGCACCAGGCCGTTGGCGGAAGTCGATCCGCCGATCTTTGTTTTGCCTTATCCGGGTGGGCGTCATCCTCGTATTGGGTTTCTCGATGGAGCGATTGAGCCTCAGCGTGAAACCAAGCTAAGTATATTCACACCCTGGGATCCAACGAGCTACGTGGTGTTGGATGCGCCGGAAGCTCTCTGGTCGAATTTAGGGCTGACCTATCTCGCCCATACGCATATTGATACGCTTTGGGACAAGCAGGGGATACGGCTAAAGCAATTGGAATGGTTGCGTAGGCCGGACGGGAGTTATTTTCTTCGTCGAGAGTTACCGAACAAGATAGTCTATGAGTTGTTGGCGGTGCCGCATCGAGATCACTTGGCGATTCGCATGACACTTACGAATGGAACTCCTGCTGTTTTATCGGATCTACGGGTACAGATGTGTGCAATGCTCAAGGGGTGCAAGGACTTTGATCAGCAGACGAACGACAACAAGATCTTTCGCGGGGCGTTGGCGGCTTGCCGCAACTCGGAGGGCAACCGTTGGGTGATACTAGGTTTTGAGCCGAACCATCGCACATGGGGGAATGCCCCCTGCCCTTGCCTGCACTCGGATCCGATTTTCCCGGAGCTTGCACCTGGTCAGACAGGAACGGTGCATGGCTGGTTGTCGTTTTATCAAGGGACTGAGATTGATACGGAGTTAGCTCGGATAGAAAAGCGATGGAATGCGGTTGACGAGCAGTTGGTGACGGGGAGGGTCGTCGATGATCGGACGGGGGAACCGATTGCCAGTCGTATTTACGTACAGAGTGATTCGGGGGAGTGGTATTTTGCGGAGGGAGCAGCGGGATCGGAGGGGAAGACGGTGCGGTATGAAAAACAGAATTGGATTCGGCCTGATTCGAATGAGTTCCATACGAGCGTATCGGCACATCCCTTTGTATTGCGGTTACCTCCGGGGAATTACAAGGTGCATGTGGAACGTGGGAAAGAGTATTTTGCTTGGACCCGGACGATTCAAGTAGGTTCACAGTCGCAGGAGTTAGAGATTCGGATGAAGCGTTGGGTCGATATGGCAGCGCAGGGTTGGTACAGTGGCGATACGCATGTTCATCTGAATGTTGATCGGTTGAAGGTTGCGATGGAGGCGGAGGATGTCAACGTGGCATTGCCGATGGTTTATTGGACGACCCGGAACGATCGAACTGCGGAGTTTGGCGATCGCACGGACCCGGACGACGCTAGGTTGCCAAGTGAGTTGATAGCGGTGGATAGGTCCCATGTGATTTGGCCAAAGAATACCGAATGGGAGATTTTTAGTGTTGACGGCAAGTCGCATACGCTTGGGGCGTTATTCGCCTTGAATCATCAGACACCTTTTGGGGTTGGGATTCCGCCGGTCAAAGAAGTGATTGGTCAAGCGGATCGAGAGGGAGCGATTTTAGATTTGGACAAACACGATTGGCCGTTTGCATTGGTGTTACCTCCGTTGCTTGGGAATCGTTTAACGTATGAATTAGCGAATAACCATATGTGGAGAACGGAGTTTGCGTTCAGCAAATGGACGACACCTGCACCGGAATGGATGGGATTAGGGGATGGGGTGTTCGGAGGGGAGAAGGAATGGATAGAGTACGTGCATCGAACGTATTGGACGTTATTGAATTGTGGGTATCGATTGCAGCCGTCTGCGGGGACGGCATCGGGAGTACATCCTGTACCGGTGGGGTATGGCAGGGTTTATGTTCACTTACCGGACGGGTTTCATTATCGTGATTGGATCGAAGGATTACGAAAGGGGCATTCGTTTGTGACCACTGGGCCGATGGTACGGTTGACGCGAGATAAAGATTGGTTGCGAGTTGCGGTTCAAGCGGACGGACCGATCGATTCGGTGGAATGGATTGTGAATGGAAAAGTAGAACAGCAAGACATAGCCGAACAAGAGGTGGAGGCAAATGGATCGAGTAGCATCGAGTTTAGTCGAGGGGTGCAAGTTGAGTCGACGAGTTGGGTAGCGTTACGTGTGTGGCAGAAATCCGACGGAGGGAGATGGAGATTTGCGCACACGGCACCGATCTGGTTTGATGTCCCTGGAAAGCCGTTGGTACCGTCTGGACAGGAGCGGCAGTATTTGATCGATCGAGTCGAGGGAGAATTGAAACGCAGTCGAGGGGTTTTGCCTCTCGAGGGGAGCAAGGAGTACGAGGAGGCTCTTGAGGCGTATCGCAAGCTTGTTCCTGGGAAATAGATTAGAGAGGTTAGATTCAGTGCAGTCGCCCGACCTTAAGATCGCAAGACGCATTACGTCGATATTGGTCATCAATAGACTTGTGAGATTATGAAAGCATCATGGCAAACATCACGATGGATCCCGGTCGTGTGTATTACGCACTATTTATGTCAATGGCTTTGGCTGCATTTTACTTGGTCAGACGTTTATTGCCGAAGGGGAGTTCGCCGATTGCGAAGTTGAGTTTCAGGGAGCAGTTTGTGTTGGCTACCGCAGCGTTTGCTGGCGGAATGATTAGCGCAAAAATCCCTTTCGTGCTTAGTGCATCTGGCGAGTCGGGGTGGATTATCTCTTGGGCTACCGATGGTAAGACGGTCACGGCAGGACTCGTTGGGGCATATTTAAGCGTTGAGGCGGCCAAGTGGCTTTTAGGGATTCGGTTCAAGACGGGTGATAGTTTTGCATTACCGTTGGCAGTTGCTTTGTCGATTGGAAGAATTGGTTGTTTCTTCAATGGATGTTGCTATGGGATTGCAACCGAATTGCCTTGGGGTATCGACTTCCATGGACTTGGGCACATGCATCCGACACAGTTATACGAGGTGCTCTTTCACGGGATTCTCGCAGTATTCCTATGGCGTTTGACGGTCACGAATCAGCTGGCAACCCATCGTTTGCAGTTCTATTTGATTTCTTATTGTATTTTTCGATTCGTCACCGAAACGATTCGGCCAGAACCGATTTTTGCAATAGGACTTACCATTTATCAGTGGACGATGCTTCTATTTGGGGTTTTTCTTGCGATACAATGGTATTGTGAGGTGTGGTGTCCCACTCGGAGCGTGAATCGATGAGTCATCCAAAGAAATGTCAACGTTGTGAGATGGAGTTCACTCTCGATTGGGGATGTTGTCCGAAATGTGGAACGAAAGTTCAGGAAGATGCGACTCGGCAGTATGTCGACGTCAAGCAAGTGCAGCGTCGCAGTCTCGATACAAGACGAGATCGGATTGCTGGTGTCATCGTCATTAGTTGTCTTGTCGTCCTTGGGTTTATCGTCCTTGGGATTTATTTACTTGGTGGGACTGCTGGCGTGGATGCTGCGCAGAGCAACACGATTCCATCGAAATCACGAAGCTTTGGGAATTCGGGTATGTATGGATATGGACCGGTCGTATCCTACTTCGTTATCCTCTTTCTTGCGATTTTATTTATAGTTGGGTTGGGGCGGTCGGAGAGTGGTAAGGAAACAACTTCTGATTCAGTCAGTGGATGTTTTGCTTCAATGTTAACACTCCATGCATTTGCAGGCCTCATTTTTTTCGTCTTGGTGGTTCCGGTAACGCCCATTATTTTTATTATATTCTTTATTTATACTTGTTGCAGACCTCCGATATGAGCTTTACCCAAGAGTCAAAGATTGTTGTGGCA
>JBIJCS010000589.1:0-2961 GCA_044344575.1 Pirellula sp.
CAGACTGGCTTCTGATGAGGCATTCTTGTGGGTCGGGAACATTTGTAATCTCGTAAAGTATGAGGACGTAAATATGTTGCGATTGCTTGGATTGTTATTGAGTTGTCTTTGGGTTAGTTCCTCGGTGATTTCTTCGGTGGCTGTGGCTCAGGAAGCACCTGCTAAGAAGGATGCGCGCAGTCCGGAGACGGCGATGGTCAATCAGTTCCTCAAGCAGTTTGAGAAGGCTGAGTTACCTGCTGAAACGACAGAGAAAATTAAAGCCATGTTTAGCCAAACAGCAAAAGAGGTGATGGCCAAGCGAAAGGAAGTAGGATTAACCCCGCAGATGCTCAAATTACGAACGGAGGCAGGGAACAAGGCTCGCGAGGAGGGAAAGAAGCCGAAGGAGGTACGTGAATTGGCGTTGGCTGCAATGAATGCTACGGAAGATCAGAAAAGGGTTCTGCTAGATACCGAAGATAGACTTGCAAAAACCAAGATTGAGATTGGTAAGTTGCTTACCGACGCGCAAAAAGAAAAGTTGCCCAAGCAGTTGCAGAATAATTTGAAGGAGCCGAAGAACGCCAAGAAGTAGCGGATTTGTAACTGCAGAATTGCGCTCGGTAGTGGAGTCGCGATAGAGGCTAGGAAGCGTTTGCTCCGTTGGCGAGCAAACGCTCAATTCCTTGTGCAATACTCGATGGGCTAGTGGTGGGAGCATAGCGCTCGATCACGTTACCATCTCCATCGACGAGGAATTTGGTAAAGTTCCATTTGATGCTTTCGCTACCTAGTAGCCCGGGTGCCTGTTTCTTTAAGTAGACGAAAATTGGGTCTGCATCTGGACCGTTGACTTGGATCTTTGCTAATACAGGAAAGGTCACATCGTAGTTCAATTTACAGAACTCTTGGATTTGTTCATTGCTACCGGGTTCTTGACCACCGAATTGATTGCATGGGAAGGCAAGAAGCTGAAAGCCTTTTGGGGCATAGGTCCGATACAGATGTTCGAGTTGTTTGTATTGAGGGGTGAAGCCACAATGGCTAGCGACGTTGACAATGAGGGTTGCGTGTCCTCGAAGTTTTTCGAATTCAAAGAAGGTACCATCTGGGCGTTTGGCTTGGAGTTGAAACCATTCTTGCGTGGAGTTTGGAGTTGGCTGCTGAGTCATGGGAATGGAAGCTCGATGGGGGCGTAGGAATTGTGGCCTAAACGGTTGCGACGGACTGAGGGGTAGTGCTACGAAGTTGCAGAGGTTCTAAGGCATCGATGAAGGAGTTTGGAAGCCCTAGTTCAGGAAGTAGTTGACGACAAGTAATTCGAGAGGATTCGTAGATGACGGGAAGTCCGCTTCCGGGGTGGGTTCCGCCACCTACGAGGTAGACGCCTTCGAGTTCTTCGAATTTGTTGTGGGGGCGCAGATGCAGCATCTGACCGAGGTTGTGAGCGAGGTTGAACGTTGCACCTTTGTAGACGGCATAATCGTCTCGCCACTGGGCTGGGGTGATAATTTTCTCGACCTCGATGCGGCGTTCTAAGTCGTGCAATCCAATTGCTTCAAGTCGCTTGAGGGTCACAGAGCGATAGTGGGCTGTTTGTGCTGCATCCCATGGAGTATTGGGGCTAAGGTGAGGGACGGGTACGAGTACATACAAAGCGCTTTTGCCTTTCGGCGCGAGGCTTGGGTCGGTCACGCAAGCGTTTTGCACGTAGAAGCTTGGTTCAGTTGGCAGAACCTTTTCTTGCTCAATTTCGCGAAGGTTCCCTTCGTAGTCTTTCGAGATGTAGATTGTATGGTGGGGTAGTTCGGGAAATTCTCCGCGAACGCCCAAGTACATCATGAAGGTTGAGCAAGAGAAGCGTTTCGTTTCGAGTTTTTGGTCCGACCAGCGAGAACGCAGTTGGTTCGGAACGAGGTGTTGCATCGCGTGTGCGAAATCCGCATTGATCACGAAGGAGTCCGCTTCGTAATGCCCTTGGTTGGTCTCTGCGCCGATGACGCGTTTTCCTTGGAAGCGTAAACGGGTGACCGGTTCGTTTAAGCGAATGGTGCATCCGAGTTCTTCTGCAAGTTCAGCCATCCGCACAGAAACTTGGCCGCATCCGCCTATGGGGTGGTAAACGCCGTATTCATATTCAAGGAACGATAGGATTGAAAACAAGCTAGGACATCGAAAAGGGGACATTCCCAGGTACTTTGCTTGGAACGAGAAGGCGATAACCAGCCTGGGGTCTCGAAAGTAGCTTTGGAGTTCCTGCCCGAGGGACTTCCATGGTTTTACGAATGGAGCGGCGGCCATCAACGATGGGCTAACGTAATCCATCAGAGAGTTGAACGGGTTCTCGAGGATGGGGCGAAATTTGGCGAGTTTCGTGCGGTTGTCATCCAAGTATTTTTTCAGCTTGCCAACGTCTGGTGGGGAGAGTTTGGCTATCTGAGCATCCATCTGGTCGAGATGGTGAGAGCAATCCAATTGGCCGCCGGCACCAAAAGCGACCCGATACTGTGGATCGAGTCGTTTCATCGGAATTTCCCGATCGATATCGTATCCGACAGACTGAAAAATCTCTTTCAGGATGCGGGGGTAGAGATAAAACGTTGGGCCGACGTCAAATTTGAAATCTCCAAGTGGCATGGTCGAGCAGCGTCCGCCGACGTTGGGTTTCGACTCAAGCACCGTAACATTTGCACCGGCGTGAGCCAGTTGCATTGCGGTGGCGAGTCCCCCTGGACCAGCACCGATGACGACAACATTCCGTTTTTTCATGGATTTCCAGCAGTTCGACGACGGTACAAAGTGGAATCTGTTGGGCTTTTTTCCAACCGATCATTCAAACAGATCAAAAGAGCAGTCCCGCCAGTTTTATAGCAGAAAGGCAAGGTTTTTAGAAAACCGGTGGAGAGGAATGACCGAAATCCTCCTTAACAATTGCGGTTTACTCGGATGGTAGCGGGAGTGCCCCTTGTGGAATTCAGC
>JBIJCS010000590.1:0-2959 GCA_044344575.1 Pirellula sp.
CGAATTTTGGCGAACGTCTTGGCTGAGTCTATCGTTTGCGAACGAGGGCTTTCAGAAACATTCGCCGTTGAGTTAGGCACCCAAATTCTAAGAGGAAACGTCGATGCTATCTTCTTCCATCATGACTAAGCTCCCCCCGGGGTGCTCACGTTTCTTCGATACGTCGCTTCACATCACCTCTCACCTCATCCTAGCGACCTGGTGCGTCGTTGCTTGGCCAACAAACTCCGACGCTGCAACTGAGCAACTTGTAGCGAATTCGACACAAGCAATTTCTACACAAGCAAATTCAAACCAAGACAACGCAAAACGCAAAACGAACTTCATTGTCATCCTCAGCGATGATATGGGGCTCTCGGATTTGGGATGCTACGGAGGAGAGATCCGCACAGAGAACCTTGATCGACTGGCTTCAAATGGATTGCGATTTCGCCAATTCTACAACACCGCGCGATGTTGCCCAACGCGGGCGAGTCTCCTGACTGGACTCTATCCACATCAAGCTGGTGTAGGCCACATGATGGAAGATCGAGGATTACCCGGATACCGAGGCGAACTGAACAACCAATGCCGCACCATTCCGGAAATGCTTCGTCCCGCCGGCTATCGTAGCTACGGTGTCGGCAAATGGCACGTGACAAGACACACGAATGCCAAAGGGCCAAAAAACCATTGGCCACTCCAACGAGGATTTGACCGATTCTACGGAACGATCCACGGCGCAGGAAGTTTCTATGATCCATCGTCCCTCGTGCGAGACAACACGATGATCTCGGCATTCGCAGACCCCGAATACCAACCTGAAACCTATTATTACACCGATGCGATCTCCGAACATGCAGTGCGATTCCTCCAAGAACATCATCAAGTCTCAGGCGACCAACCTTTCTTCTTGTATGTCGCTTACACCGCTGCACACTGGCCCATGCATGCTCTCCCAGAAGACATCGCTCGCTATCAAGGAAAGTACGATTTGGGCTATGAAAACATTCGCAAGACTCGCTACGAAAAAGCAAAAGCGATTGGGCTTATTCCCCACGAATTACCGCTACCAGTTGGGGTAGGCCAATGGGATCAAGTATCCGACAAAAAATGGGAAGCCGCTTGCATGGAAGTCTATGCGGCGATGATTGATCGCATGGACCAAGGTATCGGTCGAATCATCGCAGAACTGGAAGCTCAAGGTGAATTGGAAAACACGCTTGTAGTCTATCTTCAGGACAACGGAGGGTGCGCCGAGGGAACCGGACGCCAGGGGAATAAGAACCATCCCAATATCGTACGCCCACAATCGCCTACCCTTGCTGCGATGTCCGCAACCGATTTTGCAACAGCCGGGAGCATTCCCGCACAGACCCGCGATGGTTATCCGGTCCGTATGGGGCCTAAAGTCATGCCCGGGCCAGCAGACACCTATGTGGCTTATGGTGAAAACTGGGCAAACGTATCGAATACTCCATTTCGAGAGTACAAACACTGGGTGCATGAAGGCGGGATTAGCACCCCATTGGTCGTTCATTGGCCGAACGGGATTAGCACTCCAGGACAGTGGCGTTCGCAACCCGGACACTTAATCGATATCGCCGCGACCCTCGTCGATATTTCCGGAGCCACCTATCCTAATGATGCCGTACCGCTGGAAGGCAAAAGCTTACGACCGGCGTTTGCCAATCAACCAATCGACAGGGAAGCACTGTATTGGGAACATGAAGGTAACCGAGCGGTACGAATGGGTGATTGGAAACTGGTCGCCAAACATGGTAAGCCTTGGGAGCTCTACGACATTTCGGTCGACCGTATCGAAACCAATAATTTGATTGATGAAAAACCGGAGCTTGCATCGAAACTCAAGGCAATGTACGAAGCATACGCCGCAAGAACCCACGTTGCTCCTTGGCCACTACCCAAACCCTAGCACCACATACAAGTCAAGCGTCGATCCGACTTCCTAAAAACTCCGTCTTCTCTTTGACTCGATGTTGCAAACGTCTTTGGGTGTTTCAATCGAACAAAAGAGCCTAGCCCCTCCCGCCAATTCCATCCTCCCGAATCCGAGAAGTTACCCATGAACGATCATTTAAAAAACACAACGAACCGTCGACGCCGTGATTTTCTGACCGTTTCCGCTGGTGCTGCGACGACGGCACTGATCGCAAAAAGTTCACCCGTTGCACAGGCTTCCACAACTCACCGAGTCTGGGCCAGCGAACGCATACGCGTCGGCGCGATCGGAGTCGGAGGGCGTGGCTCTCTACTCCTTGAGCAACTTCCAGAGTCCGCACAAATTGTTGCTGTCGCTGATTGCAACCAACCGCGTGCCATGGCGTTTCGCGAAAAACTCAAAGCCGATTGGCCGGTGTACTCAGACTATCGCCAAGTCCTCGATCGCAAGGATATTGATGCAGTCATTGTTGCAACAGGTGAATTTCAACGTATTCGACCGTGCATCGAAGCTTGTATGGCCGGCAAAGACATCTACGCAGAAAAACCACTTTCGCTCTACATACAAGAAGGTCGCGCATTGGTAACCGCCGCTAGAAAAGCAAAACGGATCGTCCAAGTCGGAACGCAACAGCGATCGATGGAAATGAACCGCATCGCTTGCGCGCTGATCCGTAACGGGGGACTTGGAAAACTCCTCGAAGTCCGCGCAATCGCTTACAAAGGCCCCCAATTGTCCCCATCCGAACCATTCCCATCTGAAACACCACCCGCTGGCTTCGATTGGAACATGTGGCTCAATCAAGCGGCAGACAGACCCTTTAACTCGAAATGGATGGGTTGGATGCAGTGGCACGATTTTGCGGGGGGCGAAATGACCAATTGGGGAGCTCATGGTGTTGACCAAATCCAATGGGCTCTAGGAATGGATCATACCGGTCCTGTGGAACTCGAACCCCTCACCCAAGGACTCGATGGACAAGTCAGAATGAAGTATGCCAACGGGGTGGTCGTCAAC
>JBIJCS010000107.1:0-10759 GCA_044344575.1 Pirellula sp.
CCGACATCTGGAAAGATCTTTTGGAAGTTGCTCTCGCCAATCCAGAGACTTCCTTGCAGGACCGTATTCTGCAAGACCCCCACGGTTCTGAAGTGGACGTCTTTCCCACCAAAGCTGTACTTGAATGGTTCTCCGACATAGCCTCCCAAGTGCAAAGCCCAGAGCGCGGTGTTTTGATCGAGAATTACGGGAACTGGATTTGTGGAAGACCCGTCACTGGTTGTATTCAGTGCTTCCCAAGGCGACTGCGATAAGTTCGTACCGAACCAAGCGAATTCGCTTTGTCCATCGTTGGCGCGATCGATGGCCGCGATGTTCGCTGCGATGCCCATCACTTGGGGTTCGTTCGCTTGATAAAGGTTATTGCAACTGGCGTCGTCACCGCCTCGCATTCTAACTTGGACAATATCGCATTTCTGTAGTTCGTCTGCTTTGTCGCCGAGCACCTGGCGTTGCTGTTTTGCATCACCGATATTCACATGAATACTTTGGGAACTTTTGCCTATCCAATCAAAGCCTCCCGTTCCACGGCGATCCGGTTCACTTTGGAAAAGGCTCATCGATAGGATGAGGAAGCTAGCCATCGCCATGAGAGCGATGGTCAGCAAGCTACGAACGGGTGATCGCTGTGCACTGGATTTTGCTAAATCGGATATACTCAGTGCAGTTGTGTTTTGTGTGGATAGCGTAGAAGTTTCTGCGCGTTGAAAGCGTCGATAAAGCCACAGTACACCGGCAGTCATCCAGCACATGCCACTTGCGACAAACGCTCCTGCTTGCGCTTGACCTTGCGCCCATTGCCCTGCGAGCATGGCGAGGATTCCCAGGAGCATCATCCCCAAGGAAGTCCAACGAACCCATGTTCCGACTTTTTCGAAGGGGCCTTGTTCCTCCAATTTACCTTTGATCAATCTAGCGATTTGAGAGCTGCGTAGTTGTCGGGTGACGAACCAGGTGGCAAGCAGGGAAACGAGTAGACCTGCTAGCCAACCGATCAACAGGCTCAAGGGGCGAATATGGAATTCCAGGAATGAGACTGAGATTGCACCAACCCACCATGTTTTGAGGGCTGCAAGGATCCCGTAGGCATAGAAGACCCCGAGCGCGACGCCAACGGCAGAGCCGATTCCAGCAACGATCGCGGCTTCGATCAACAGCAGCCGGCGCACTTTCCCACGCGTCCAGCCGGAAGCCATAAGAAGTCCCCAATGGTCTGCGCGTTTTTCGATGGTTAAACGAAATAGCAATGCGACGAGGATCAGGGCTGCTGCAATAACAAAGAAGCTCAAGGACAAGAACAACGCATCGAAGGGAGTAGTGCCGTTTGCAGCTCGCAGTTGTTGAGATCGCAGCGGAATTTCCCGCCATCCCAGCGACTCGGACTTTTCTCGCACAATTGATGCGATTCTTTCGCCCACCTTGCCCCGTTCTTGATCGCTGAGCGCATCGAATCGCAAACTTGTTTGGGATCCAAAGCGCGATCCGAATAGTTTCTTTCCGAGGGCTTCGGAGACAAAGAGCTTTGGAGTGAGTCGATGCGCGTTCCAGTATTCATCATCGATTTTTTCAATCTTTCGGTTCAATGCAAAGGGGGTCTCCCAGTTGGAAATCGACTCTTGGTCGGTGATCCCAGGGACAACGGGAGTCCAGTCGGGATCATTGAATGGAGTCGGTGGAACGGAGAATCGTGCAGGGGATTTCCTGCGATAAGGTGTTGATGGTTCAGTCAATGGAGCAATCGCATGCAATCGGACTTCCCACTGATTCTCCACTTCCGTTCCTTCGACGGTCTCAGGGAGAAAATAGTCAAAGCGTAAGCGATCACCTTCTTGAGCTTGTAACTCTTTTGCCATCCAAGAGTGGATGACGACCCAATTTTCGTCTGTTGGCGGGGGGACTTTGACTCCGGAAGCTTGTAGCATTCCATCGAGAACATTCCAGTCGACACCGCTGATGATGGAGTAAGGGACTGGGCGACCGGAGGTGGTGCGTCCCACGACCTCGGTGTTGTTGGCCAAGTAGCTCAGGATGCGGTGGGCTTCAATGGGTTTCCCGTCAGAGTATTTCAAATCTAAATCGGATTCGATTGCATCTGCTACAGGGTCTTGGATCATCATTTGTTCGCTGGTGAGTTGATCGTAGCGATAGACCTCTTTTAGCTCGACTTTCTTCTCGTTGCCGGTCTTCTCGTTGCCGGTCTTCTCGTTGCCGGTCTTCTCGTTGCCGGCAGGAGCGTTTTCGGTGTTTGTCGATGCATCGTTCGAGAGGGATTCGTTTCGATTGGAATCAGGGAAGGGGCGTTCGATTTTTTCCCAACGCAGGCCGAGGTCATCGAGTGTTAGTTCGAGAGCAGTCAGCAGAGAATGCGTCGAGGAAGCGGTACCTGGTGAGTAGCTTGTGAGAACGGTGTTGATTTTTCCTTGGATTTCAAGAGCGGACTGAAGAGCGGACTTGTCAGCAAAGACATTTTGAACGGGACGTTGGTCGCTTTTCAGTGAAAACCTCGCGAGGCTTATATCGGGCAAGATATCGACGACTTCCCAACGAGAGAGTGCGACGACTTCGTTTTCGCGTTTTCCCAGCGCGCTATCGGCGGGTACAACGGCATCGCGGGAGACTTTGAGAGTTATCCGATCGCCGATTTTTGCGTTGAGTCGTTCCGCGAGGGACGTATTGAGAACTAGTTGGTTACCTGTTGGGAGTTGTTTCGGTTGGATGGTACCGAGGGACCAGAACGTTTCGTCGACACCAAAAAGTGTCAATTCAGTGGAGCGTTTGGTGGTAATGGTGCCTTGGGATTCGCTTGAGCGATCCTGCAGTTCTGCGACTACAGAGGAGAGCAAAAGCAGTCCGTGAAGATCTTGCCGTTCGTGGTTGTTGGCTTGGAGGTTAGATTTGGCGCGTTCGATGGCATCGGCATTGAACCAACGAGGGGCAATCACCATGGAATCGATTGAACCGATTCGGTCCATTGCGATTTCCTTGAGCGAACCTCGCATGCTATCGCCGACCAGTAGGGCACCGACGATCACGGCGCTGGAGACGGCCACACCGAGAGCGACGGGAAGAAGCAATCGGTAGTAGTGCAGGATTGTTCGCAGTACCAGAGCAATCATACAAGGTACCTTTGCCGTAGTGAGGATCGAGCTCTAGGGATGTTATGCGACCGGATGGATCCGAAAGGACTTAGACTAGTTTGGTCGATCGACCGAGGCATTCGAGGAGGAACTCGAGGATTTCGATATGCCTGATGGCTTCCGCGATGTCTTTGCCCCAGGTGTACATGCCGTGGCGTCGAATAAGGTATCCCCAGCATTTTTCGTTGGGGTTTGCCGCGAGGTATTCTTCGACCTTGACCACGAGGGATGGGATATCTTGCGTATTGTCAAAAATAGGAATCCACACGCTCGCTTCATGGGTTGTGATACCTTCGAGGCCTTTGAGCATTTCGAATCCGCTGATACGAATGCCACCGAGGGGAGCAAAGTGTTCGGAGAGGAGAGTACACCAAACACTGTGGGTATGGAGTACAGAACCGGCACCTTGTTTGGCTGCAAGGCAATGAAGGAGGGTTTCGGCACTGCTTTTCGGCTGGCCGGCAAAGGTGGTTTTTCCATGTTCATCTACGATCACAAAATCGTTGACGCCGAGATGTCCCTTGTCTTTGCCACTTGCCGTGATCAGCAATTGTAGGGGTGTGCGATTGATCACCGCAGAATAGTTGCTTGACGTCCCTAGCGACCATCCACGGGTCCAAAACTGTTGCCCGGCTTTTCGCAGTCCATCAATGGATTGTGCGTAAGGAGCAAGCTCAGGTTTGATGGTTTCGAAGTCGTTTTTCGCAGCGGCTTGGGAGGAGTCTGTCATAGATTCGTCAAACATCGAGAGGCCCTCGGGTGAAGCGCGTGGGGCCGGGCTCGTAGTAGCTAAGGTGGATATTCGGTAAACAACTGGGTTTGTCGCGACGAGACGCAGTGGAAGTGCAACGTTGTTCGCGAAGAAGTTAGGTTACCATGAAGCCGAACAAACTCAAAGTCTCTCGCCTAGCGATAGCAGACGGGTGGTTTGATCGGTTATGATGCTACCGACACCCGCTTTCACCTCCCTCCATACGAAATTGTCATGACATTCTTGCGGAATTTAAATCTTTCCTCGGTAAGCCAAATCGCCTTTCGTCGATTGGCTATCTGCTTGTCTCTGTTGACCCTCGCACCGTATACGGTCGTTTTGGCCCAGCAAACGGATGGGCCTGAGACTAGCATCTACGACAGCCAAGAAGAAACGGTACCGAAGATGAAACCACAGGAAGTGGTTGAGACAACGCGGTTACCCGATGGGTTTCAGTTGCAGGTCGCGGCTAGTGAACCGGACGTGCAGCAGCCGATTGCGATGGCTTGGGACGCCAGGGGCAAGTTATGGATAGCTGAGAACTACACGTATGCCGAGTCGAGTAAGCGAGTCGATATGCAGTTGTCGGACCGAGTGATTGTTCTTGAAGACAAAGAGAATGACGGAGTCTACGAGACACGCAAAATCTTTGCGGAGGGATTAAAGGGATTAACGAGTGTGGAGGTTGGGCCGTTGAAGGGGATTCACGGCGTTTGGGCGTTGGCACCACCCCGTTTGTTGTTTTTCGCAGATGCGAACGGGGACGATGTTGCTGACGGTCCACCCGAAGTGGTGCTCGAAGGATTCAATGACACGATTCGACACAATTTTGCGAATGGGTTGAAATTTGGACCTGACGGTTGGCTGTATGGAAGGCACGGGATTTTGGGACAGAGTCTGGTGTATCCTCCGATGAACAAAGCGGAGAATCAATCGGCGGTATTTGGTCGCGCGTCCAGCGTGATGTTGCCTCAGAAGACCATGTTGACGTGTGGAATATGGCGATTTCATCCGAAGAGCAATCGCGTGGAAATGGTATGTGAAGGGACCACGAATCCTTGGGGGATGGACTGGGACAAACACGGTAATTTATTTTTCATCAATACCGTAATTGGGCATCTGTGGCATGCGATCCCCAATGCGCATTTGCAACGCATGTACGGCGAGGATTCGGATCCACATACCTATGAGTTATTGCCACAGATCGCGGACCATGTCCACTGGGATGACACGCAAGAAGACTGGCGAGAGACTCGCAAGGGGCCACCTAGTTCCGGCACCGATGCCGCTGGTGGCGGACATGCTCACAGCGGGTTGATGATCTACCAAGCCGATCAGTGGCCAAAGGAGTATCGTGGCGATGTCTTTGCGATCAACTTGCACGGTCGAAGGATCAATCGGGATCATCTCGAGCGTTCCGGGGTGGGATTTACGGCGAAGCATGGACAGGACATGGCTTTTTGGAAGGATCTTTGGTTTCGAGGTTTGGATCTTGCGCAAAGTCCCGATGGGAGCGTAGTGATCATCGATTGGTCGGACATCGGTGAGTGCCATGACGACGACGGAGTGCATCGAACAAGCGGTCGAGTGTATCGACTCAAGTACGTTGGTGGCGAGCAAGTGGCATTTGAGAAGCCGCTGAGTGTTCTGAAGAAGTTGTTTGAAGGGGTTCAAGGTCGCTCGGGCGATATTTCTTCGGATGACATTCTTTCGGTGATTTCGCACCCCAATGTTTGGTATACGCATCAATTGCTCAAGTTGTTGCAGGTACGAGCGGTTGCGATCGTGAATCCGAAAGGGTTGCTGGCAGCGGCGACTACCCAAGCGAAGGAGGTGAGCGAGGCCGAGGGAGTGGATACGATCACGAAACAACTGCGAGCGATTTGGGCAGCACACGCAGCAGGGATTCTTCAACGGCAGACGATGTTGCAGATCATGCGTTCGCAGCAGAGCGAAGTCGTACACACGTTTGTTGCAAAATTGTTGGTAGACACACTTCCGTTGCCAACGGAGGTAGTCATTGACACGGGGCTCAGCAGTGAACCGGAAGAGTGGGTCGCCGAATTAGAAGCCGAATTGCTGGATACTTTGTTTGCAAACGCTAAACCCTCGACGTACCTCGATTACAGCTTGGCAATGGCTTCTGCGTTGCCGAGACTCCGAAGTGAATTCGAATCGATGTTGACGAAACTCTTAGCGCGTGACGAGCTATCGGAGGACCTCACCTACAATTTGGTTCTTTGGTATGGGATGAAGGGTTTTGTTGCCAAAGATCCGAATCGTGTTTCTCGCTTGTTGCTTGAAACGCGCTTGATGAAAATTCGCGAACTGGCGGTGCGTCGATTAGCGACAATGGTTGTGGGGAACGACCCGGACGGGGACATGGCAAAGCAGGCTTTGGAATTCTACTTGGCCGATGTCCTACGTCGGGACAATCTCGACGTACAAGCGTCAGCGATCAAAGGACTGTGGGGGGCTTATCAGGGCCGTAGTCAGGGAGCCAAAGTTCCATATTGGACGGAATTGATGCAGCTAGGGGACCGACACCCCGATCCCGTGGTTCAGCGACTTGCCACACTCCTAAGCGGGCTTTTCGATGCCGATACTCCGTTAGAGAAGTTGGTAGGAATTGTTGAAGAGAAAACCGCAACAATGATTGAGCGAAGAAATGCGCTGGAGGCGATCGGTGGTAAGGACAGCGACGCGGCCCGAGAAGTCTTGATGGGGTATCTTCAGGATGGAGATTTGGGAAATGCAGCGGGATTTGCAATGCGCAGGACATTGGATGCCAAACGAGCAGAAAAATTGCTCGAGCGATTCGCAGATGCCGTTGCGCCGGCCAAGTCCGGGATTTTGGCAGCTTTAGCCAGTCGTCCTGAGACGATGGATGTCCTGCTGATTGGATTGGAGAAAGGAACGATCAACAAGGACAGCGTCGACGCGAACACTTGGCGTCAGTTTGTTTTGTTTGCGGATTGGAAGCTGTTGGAGAGGGCGAGAAAATTCAATCCCAACCTTGGATTGTCCGAAGATACTCAAAAAATGATCGAACTGAAGTTAGCAGTATTTACTCCCGAGAAAATCGCACAAGGGAATCGAGATCGGGGCAGAGCGATTTGGGTGCAGAAGTGTGGAAACTGCCACAAGCTCTTCGGTACAGGGGGAGAAATCGGTCCCGAGTTGACCGGCGCTCAGCGCTCGAACTTGAGGTATTGGCTCGAAAATATTTTAGCTCCTAGCAATGTCGTTGCCGCAAATTACCGCGTGACACTCTTCCGCACATTCAATGGTGAAATTATCACTGGAGTTCCAGTATCCGAGACCGAAACGGAAGTGACCGTACAGACCAGCCAGGCGCGGATGGTAATCCCCGTTGAAGAAATCGAAAGTCGCAAAAAGTCTGAATTGTCCTTGATGCCGGAAGGCTTACTCGATCCTCTGGCAACGGAAGAACGCATCGACTTGTTCCATTACTTGATGTCCGATCCACAATAGTCCGATCCACAGTAATCCGATCCACAATAGAGAGAAGTTTACGGGGATGAACAAACAAGAGAGAGCAGCGATCGTTCATCAACGGCTCGATGAACTCTATCCACAAACACCGATTCCTTTGGATCATGTGGATCCGTATACGTTGCTGGTGGCGGTTGTGCTCAGCGCGCAGTGTACGGACAAGATGGTCAATCGGGTAACACCATCGTTGTGGAAGTTAGCCAGGACGCCAGAGACGATGAGTCGTCAGAGGGTTGAGGATATCCAGAAGATCATTCAGCCTTGTGGATTAAGTCCACAGAAGGCGAAAGCGATTTCCGGGCTGTCCAAAATTCTCGTCGAGAAACACGGAGGAAAGGTTCCGAAAGATTTTCTTGCGTTAGAGGAGTTGCCTGGGGTTGGGCACAAGACGGCATCGGTCGTGATGGCACAGGCATTTGGCGTCCCCGCTTTCCCGATCGATACCCATATCCATCGCTTGGCACAACGTTGGGGATTGAGCAATGGCAAGAGCGTTGTACAAACGGAGCGGGACTTGAAAAAACTGTTTCCGGAAGAGAATTGGAACCAGCTCCATTTGCAGATCATTTTCTATGGGCGTGAGCACTGCACGGCCAGGGGTTGTGACGGCACGGTCTGTGGTTTGTGCAGAGAGTTGTATCCGAAGCGGCGCAAGCCCGTAGTAACGAAAAAATAAGTGGGGGGGAGAGCGGGTGTCTAAGAAACCAGCGTCCAAGAACACAGCCGCAAAGAAGCTCATCGAGGCAGCCGACACCTTATCTGCACGGTTGGCAGAGTTAGAGTTTCAGTTGCCCGTTCACACTGTTTACAATCCCTTTGTGTACGCACGCGAGGCGTATTGCGAGTATCTGCGTCGCTTTGCGGCTTCGAAGAAACGAGTGTTTTATTTGGGAATGAATCCGGGGCCTTGGGGGATGGCTCAGACCGGGATACCTTTTGGCGAGGTTGCCGCAGTCCGAGACTATTTGGGGATATCTGCCAAGATTGGCAAACCGCTCAATGAGCATCCCAAGCGTCCGATTGAGGGTATGGAGTGCGGGCGGTCGGAAGTCTCTGGGCGTCGTTTATGGGGGTTGTTCTCGAAGAAGTATCCCACGCCGGAAGCATTTTTTGAGGAACAGTTCGTAGCTAATTATTGTCCGTTAGTTTTTATGGATGAGGGGGCTCGCAACGTTACGCCGGACAAATTGCCAGCGAAGGAATTTGCCCAGTTGGCCAAGAGTTGCGATTTGCATTTGGCAGAAATGCTAGCGGTGCTCCAACCTGATTTCTTGGTGGGGATCGGGCAGTTTGCGGAGGCTTGCTTGGCGAGGGTCGCGACGGCGGCGGGCTTGGAGTTGGTTCCGGCGGTTGGTGCGACCCCGAGTTTTCCGACCGTCGGGATTTTGAGGATCTTGCACCCGAGTCCGGCTTCTCCGGCCGCGAATCGGGATTGGGCTGGGGTTGTGGAAAAAACCTTACTTTCGTCCGGAGTATGGCAAAAAAAGGGGTAGAAAACTGGACGAATTCGCAGAGATTCCGTTTCTCCCGGGTTGATCCATCGATATTCTACGAGGAGCCGACGGAACTTTTCCCCCTCCGAGGTTCTCCGAGTGTTACCTAACGAATGGTACCCCTCAATCATGATGCCTCCAGAACCTGAAAAACTAGAAGAATTGCTCAGCGGTATGCTCGACGGAGTCCTCTCCGAGGACGAGCAACGGCAGCTTGACGCTGCCATGAAGAGCGATCCGTCGATCGCCGAGCGATTAGAAGCCCTGACGAACTTGCGGCGGTCCTTGCTCCGAGGTCGGAGTGTAGGACGATTGGGCCCTGATTTTTCCAAACGAATTCTACAAGCCGCTAAGGAGCGGGCGGAGGCTCTAGAGGCTCCCCCTGCGTGGATTCTGCCCGATCATCCGAATGCTGTTCCAGCGTTGGAAAGCGATTCTGCGTTGGGTTCAGACTTCGATGAAGTGGAAGAAACATCACGAGCGACGGTCAAGTGGAAGAAGAATTCTCGACCGGTGGTTGCTCAAGCGATGATCAGCTCCTACGAGACACGCTCGGCGACGTTCCGGGAGCGCATTGTCAAGGTTTGGGGACCTAGCTTATTGGCTGTAGCAGCACTTGGTGCTCTGTTTTTGGCTTTGCCGAAGATTTCTCCTGTCGACCCGAATGGCGCCCCAATCGCAGTTCAAGACAATCCTGTTTTAGCCGATCCAGATCCCGTTCAAACCGATCCCGCTCTTATTCTTCCTTCCGAGAAATTGTCCCCCAGCGAGATTTCCTCGGTTGCTTCTTCGGATCCAGCGAACTCGAAAGAAAATGCAGTCGTTCCGGAGAAACCGAATTCGATTGCTGGGGCGAATGGGTCGAATGGGTCGAATGGGTCGAACAGTGCATTGGCCGAGACAAAGCCCATGGTGAATGATCCAGGGGCGAATCAAGTAGCCCGAGGGGAAGCGACGGGCAACGATGGTGCTGCGGACGCTGTGATTGAAGCCCCTAAGACATGGTTTACCTTGATCGCTGAGATCCAGCAGGATGAACGCGCTGTCGAGGACGATATTCTCAATGGGCTTCTCGAGCGATTTGAGATTATCGCTTCGAAAGACCTGAATCTGGACAAAGCGCAGACAGAAACACTGATTGCAAACAAGGTGATTGGTGGCGTACAAGCTACCGATGCGTCAGACAAGACAACGGTCTATTTCTTGAAGGCCAAAGGGATGCAAATCGATGGATTTTTGGATGCCGTACAAGCACAGTACAAAGATTTCCCAAAGTACCGATTGAATTTGAGCTCCGATCCGAATGTGCGCAAGCTCGTGGATCAGTTGGGAATTGTAAGTGATTCAGCAACCGACAACGCGGCCATGCATCGCTTGTTGTTCGGCACGGGGGACGAGCAATCTCCAGCTACTCAAGGAGTGGCATCGAAGGAACAAGGTCCAGTGATGGATGTGGAGAGACGTAAGGCGTCGAAGGGCGCATTGGGCGGTACGGGTTTTAAGCAAGCCGAGGATATGCGGTCTTATCTTCTGTTGTTGGTTCGACAGCCAGAGAACTGAGTTGGTTGGTGACATCTGTTGACAAGCACGGGCCACAGGCCCATGCTACGGAGTAGTCCTAGTTCCTAATGCCTCCAGCCTAATGCCTCCAGCCTAATGCCTAACGCCTCGCGTAACGCCTCTCTACCCTTTTTGATTTGGGCAACGGAAACGTCCAATTTCGAAACCACGTTTCGCTACGTGTTTAGTTTTTCTGCCAGCAGTGCGGGCTCTCCAGCATCGAAACGAACGAGGACTGAGTTCTTTCCGCATCAGATGGATCACTTGGCCCGGTACAATCCCGAATTGCTTTTCGATGGCAT
>JBIJCS010000108.1:0-10758 GCA_044344575.1 Pirellula sp.
GCAGGGCTCATGCTCACGCAGACGGGCCCCAAAGTTCTCGAATACAATGTTCGCTTCGGTGATCCGGAATGCCAACCGATCTTAATGCGTCTGCAAAGTGATCTTCTCGATATCCTCGAAGCAACCGTTGACGGACGGCTCCACGAAATCGATCCACCCCAATGGGATCCTCGGCCTTCGATCTGCGTCGTCATGGCGAGCGCTGGCTATCCCGGTGACTACACGAAATGCGAAGAGATTACCGGTCTCGATGCAGCTGCAAATATTCCCGATGTCAAAGTATTCCACGCAGGGACGACGAGAAAGGACGGCAAGATTGTCACCAACGGTGGACGTGTTCTCGGCGTCACGGCACTGGGTTCAAGCCTAGCGAACGCAAAACTCAATGCGTACAAAGGGGTCCAAGCGATCCGTTGGCCGGGTGCTTGGTGCCGCAAAGACATCAGCGATAAAGCATCAGCGTTCGTCCGTAACAGCGAATAAAATCCCCACTGCCTCTTAACCCCTTGAGGCTCGATGCCGACCGCGACGATAAACAATCGCGAAGAGTGCATATGGCCCAACAATCAGGATACTTGCAGGTTCGGGGACAGCGGCAGCCAATCGACTCACTTCTCCTTCACTCAACGCTACGAATTGACGGTCAGGGCAAAGTGATGCTCACGAGCATCCGCCGGGAAAGGGACGCTGGGCCACCAAGAGTCAGTCACCCGAACATTTCCATTTTGGTTTAAACCGATGTAAAACCCAGGGCCAGCCGAGTATCCCTGTGAAATCAGTTCGAAGAAGCGAACAGGTATCTCATCAGCTTTTGCGAACAACGCAACCGAGTAACTACCCGATGTGGGAACAAGTAGAGACGAAAACTGAACGAAATCGTCGACCCCATCCAGCACGAGTACACCACCTGCCACACGAGCGCCATTGAAGAACTGGCCGTGCTGACTGCCAACAGAATCCCTCGCGTCCGTCGTAAACTCATAGTGATGAATTAGGTCAGCCTACTACAAGCATCTGAAGCTGATAGACGAGCATACCTGCAAGATAACCCAGCAATGCCCACGGAGATATCTTGCGGAAATACCACATGAAATCAATGTGTTCGAGCCCCATTGCTGCAACTCCAGCGGCTGATCCGATGATCAAACAACTGCCACCTGTGCCCGCGCAGTAAGCCAGCATCAACCAAAACTGGTGATTCTCCGGAAACGAATACATCTCGATTCCCGCTGCAACCAGCGGAACGTTGTCGACAATCGCAGATACCAACCCAATGACCGTCGCAACAATACTTCGAGAGGGTATCGCTTGATCTAACCACTGAGCAAATGCTCCGAGCACGCCGGTCGCTCCAAGCGATCCAACCGCCAAGAGAATTCCCAAAAAGAACAGAATGCTCGACATGTCGATCCGTTGTAACACAGTTAAAACCCCCGTGCTCGATCGAGTCTTCTCATCCAATGTATGACTGATCATCTCCGAAACGAGCCACAGCAGACTCAATGCAAACAACATCCCCATAAACGGCGGCAAATGCGTCACCGCTTTAAATACCGGGACACTTAGCAATCCACCCACACCTAAAATTAAAAATAACCATTGATGCCAAGGCTTGAGATTCTTATCCAAATGACGACGCGATCCAGACGGTGCTTGCTCGAGCTCACCGGACAACCAGAGCGACTGAACAATCAAAGGTAACAACAAGCATGCGACACTGGCGAGAAACAAACTCGACGCCGTCTCTATGGTACCGATCTTGCCCTTTACCCATAACATGGTTGTCGTAACGTCACCGATTACAGACCAAGCCCCTCCTGCGTTCGCAGCGATGATCACCATGCCAATAAAAAGCTTGCGAGTCTCGCCGTCGTGAACAAGCTTCCGTAGCAACGATACCATCACAATGGTCGTCGTTAGGTTATCCAGAATCGCAGAAAGAAAGAAAGTCAACCAACTAACCGTCCATAACAACCTCGTCTTGCTCTTTGCCCGAATCCGATCTGTCACCAACGCAAATCCCTCGTGAGCGTCCACTAACTCGACAATCGTCATAGCCCCCATCAAGAAAAACAGAATCTGTGCGATCTCGGCAAGCGTGTGGAACAACTGCCCTTCCAGCAAGTACTCGCGATTGACGTGTGACGTGTGCTCCCCCCCCAGTTTGTCCGCAAACCAACCTGGAACTGAACTATCCGGCATCAAACGGTCCACGTCCAACATGTACACCGTCCAACAAGCCACTCCGATCAATAAAGCGGTCGCTGCTTTGTTAATCCGTACTTGATGCTCCAAAGCAATCCCAACATAACCGACGACAAAAATAGAAACCAATAAAGCAATCATGAACTAAGCTCTCAAGAACCAAACGGGGATGAAAAATGCGATTCGAAATGCAGCGGTATCCAAGCGTCAAAATCAAGACTTTTGGCTGCCCGACTACTACCAACCACCACCGTTGGAGATGAACAGAATCAAATAGAGAGCATGCTCCGTTAAGATCGGACTCAAGCCATTTGCACTTGGATGGCGAGTAAGCATGCGAATGTCCGTTGGCTTGAAGAACGCAGCCCCGAGTTGGCGACCCCGAAGCCTGAGACTCGTAATCATAACGGCACCTGATGCAATCGGTAGACCAGTTTCACGAAATAGGGGCTTGCCCAAGTACCGTTTCATTGCTAAGCTACCCCCCCTTGATCAACCTTATTCGTGGCTTTTTTCCTGAGGAAGTCTTCCGTGGGCGTAAAGAAAACTGGGCGTGGACGACGCAAGATCGGTCGCAAGAAACGACGGATGCGTGCCCGTATCCGACATCGCAAGAAATAAGTTCTTCTACACCGATTCGCAAGCTGGTTCTTGGGTGTTAGCCAGCACCCAAGCCCGTTGACAATCACCTAGTCCTATCTCGCCAATTGGATTCCTCGTCGAATGGATTCCGCGGCGACTGGGTTGTTGCCTATGAACTGCCTCTCGGAGAGCACTCTGAAATACTTTCGACGCTGAACTTCTTGTGGCATCGTTGCTCCGATGCGTGTTAAGTCCCACAGAATCGCTGTTTTGCAGTGTGGCGTCTTTCCTTGCTCACCGATGCCTTGCTCACCACGCGTCGTTGAAGACTTTCGGACGATTATTGTCCATCTTTTGGGGGAATCTACTTGCTAGCCACCCCTCTATCACCGAAAATAATCCCCAAGCTTCGGGGATGCGTTCGGGGTTTTGGAGTAGCAGACGCCCGAACGTGCACGCCCACTGCGATGCCGATTCTCGGCGCATTCCCGGAGTCTTTTGCTTCTCGAGCCATGGCCTTTGCAAGGGCATATCCCCAGTTTACCCAGACGATCAAATCGTTAATTTTGCTCCATTTTTCTTAAGGTTTTGTCCGAATCGGTAACTATACTAAGTGGCACAAGGAACGCGGCATGCCGATGACGAACCTATCGATGACGAACCCATCCTAGCGAATTCCCCTTCGATCGCGTGCGACTTCGTCTGGAACTATCTTGTGGGGCCTGATTGTGCATCAATTGAATATCCTGAATCCAGCAAGTTTGCCATCTGTCAAAGCAGTTATTTGCAGTTGCCGGAACGTTGGGCGAGGGCTTGCTCTGGCGGTTATGGCTTGCTGCTCGAACGCCGCAATCTTGCCCGCTCAGGAACCAGCGAGTGCATTCGGTGCAGTCGATTCTGGGCTTGGGCTAGCCAGTCGCAAATTGGCAGATGGTGTATTGACAGTGGTTCCGCCAGATCAAAACGCTGCCGACACGGCTCTGGGCCCCTTTGATTTGGATTTCGTGGCGCAGCACCCCGAACTCGCCTGGACCGCCCCTGACTTCCCGAACAACCAGCCAAACTTTGCATCCCCAGCAGAGACGCTGATCGCAAAATCAAAAAATGTAACATTCCGGCACCCAGTCTGGGGGTTGGAGTTCTCTTTCAAGCCTGTGCGAATCATCGAAGTCGATATTCCTAGTGTCACGGGCGTGATGGAAAAGAAAACGGTTTGGTATCTTGTGTACCGTGTCCGCTACGCCGGAAATGATCTGCAGCCGGCGATCAGCAATCCCTCAGATTCCGAAGCGATCCCTTCGGAACCAAAGCGAGTTCAGTATGATTCTGTTCGCTTCATCCCCCGGTTTACCCTGATTTCTAAAGAACGGCGGCTGGCTATGGACTCTCAAGTCCTGATGCCAGCGGTCCAAGCGATTGCAGCAAAAGAACGTGTTCCTGGCGGACAACTTCTGGATCACATCGAAATCGGCCGCAACGAAATTCCCGTTAGCAAAGGGGGAGATGACGGTAGCCTCTGGGGCGTCGCAACTTGGACTGATGTGGATCCCCGCCTAGACTTTTTCGCGATCGATGTGCGGGGTTTGACCAACGCTTACCAAATCCAGGTCGACTCGGGCAACGAGAAGAAATACCTGCGACGCACCCTAAGAATCTACTTCTGGCGTCCTGGCGATGCCTATGACGTTAGCCGAGACCGCGTCTACCTCGGGCCACCGGCCTTCGAAGACCCCGCTCGCGTTCAATACTATTTGAATCAATTCGGACTCAAAGAACGACTTGATTACCAGTGGATTTATCGCTAAAATCCCAGGCCCTCCGGGGTGAGTCATCCAGGAGCGTTGCTGAAAATGATCATTTTTAATGAGCACGTTCAGACAACCAGTCTAAGACAACAGTTTTCAATTCAACCATCAGATCCTAGTTTACTCTGCACGGCTAATCCGTTCAGTCAAAGCTTCCCAAGCATTTCTTTATAGACAAAGTTTCACGGTCAAACCATGGCACACAAAAAAGGACAAGGCTCCACACGCAACGGTCGCGACTCGAATGCTCAACGTCGTGGCATCAAGAAGTTCGGTGGCGAACATGTTGCTCCAGGGAACATTTTGGCTCGCCAAGTCGGCACCAAATGGCGTCCTGGTCGCAATGTCGGTATCGGCAACGATTACACCATCTACTCGCTCATCGAAGGAAATGTTTACTTCGATCAAGAAGGTCGCCGAATCAACGTGCAACCTCTCGCGAGCTAGTTCCTAGCCACAAGCCCACGACGGTAGGCTTGTAGTGAACGCGAAGTCGCAAGTTGCATTTTGCCCTGCAGTCGCAGTGGGTCATTCACAGGGGGAGCTTTTGCTCTCCCTTTTGCGTTCTATATCCAAACACCATCCCTAACCACCCCATAGTTGTCCTCTATGTTTGTCGACCGAGTTGAAATCGAAGTGATTGCTGGTCGCGGCGGTGACGGATGCATGGCATTCCGCCGAGAAAAACACTATCCACGCGGAGGCCCCAGCGGTGGGGACGGTGGCAATGGAGGGAGCGTGATTATCCGCGCCAAGTCTGGCGTGAACTCCCTTGTCTCCTTCGCTCACCAACGACACTGGCGCGCAGATGACGGTTCCCCGGGACAAGGGTCCGATTGCCACGGACGGAGTGGAAAAAACCTTGTGTTGGACGTCCCGCCAGGAACGGTACTTATCGACAAAGAAATCGGTTTGGAAATCCGCGATCTCGTGAATGATGGCGATGAGATCGTCGCAGCTCGCGGAGGAAAAGGTGGATGGGGAAATCACCACTTCAAATCTTCGACCAACCAAGCCCCCCGCGAAACGACTTCGGGTGGTCTCGGCGAAACCAGAAGACTCATCCTCGAACTCAAATCGATCGCAGACGTCGGTCTGATCGGCTTGCCCAACGCCGGAAAAAGCACCATGCTGTCGCGACTCTCTCGTGCCCGCCCTGAAATAGCGGACTATCCGTTTACGACCAAGTTCCCAAACTTGGGGATGGTGCAAGTGGATCTCGAACGGAGCTTTGTGCTTGCGGATATCCCCGGGCTAATCGAAGGAGCTGCTGACGGGCACGGACTCGGTCACGATTTTCTGCGACACATCCAACGCGCTGGTTTGCTCGTCCATCTCGTGGAACCCTGCCCCATGGATCAATCCGATCCCATCGCAAATTACTGGACCATTCGAAAAGAACTCGAACAGTACAGCCAAGAACTCGCACAACGCCCCGAAATCGTCGTCGTGACCAAAGCCGAATTACCAGGTTCCCAAGATATCCATCAGAAGCTATGCGAAGCGTTGGGCCGACATGACATTCATCTTGTCAGTGCCGCAACGGGTTTAGGGATGCGCCAGTTCGTTCAAAACGTCGCTGAAAAACTAGCCGAATACCGTACAGCAGCATCATGATCCTCGTGGATATCGGTAACAGCGGCTTGCGTGCCGTTGACGCAAACCAACTCGAGTGGAACAAGAGAGTAGATCGATCCAGCCTCTACAAACTCTCGTGGAGTTCCATCGGAAAAGAAATTCTCAAGCACCACCCCGAACGCTCCACCCTCGAAAACCATCGATGGATCAATCCCCAGCAACGCGATGGCTTCGATTGGCTCGTCGAGCAACTGCATCAACGACAGCCCCACCGCATCCCAACCAAGTGGAGAATCGCTAGCGTCAATCGAACCGCCCTCGAAACACTACAGCTTGCAATCCAACGCGCCGATCCATCCGCAACGATTGATGTCGTCGACTACAGGCACAGTGGAATTCAAGTTCATGTGCAGTTCCCAGAACGCGTTGGGATCGACCGTATCTTGGCAGCCCGCGCTGCGGTCACATGGAAAAAACTCCATGGATATCGAAACTCACCAATCATCGTCGTGCAAGCCGGAACGGCGTTGACTGTCGATCTCGTCGATCATCAAGACGTTTTTCAAGGAGGTGCTATTCTTCCTGGTGCCGGATTGGCTCTCCAATACCTCGCCGCCGGAACCGATCAACTCCCGTGGCTGCCGACCGAATCGGTACACTCTCTCCCAGCACTACCAGGAAAGAACACCGAACAAGCCATCGCTGCCGGCGTTCACGCTTCCCTCGTCGGCGGTGCAAAATACTTGATCGAACGTTACCGCGAATCTCTCCCAGAAATTCCAGCCCTCATCTCAGGCGGAGATGGTAAACTCGTTCAAGAGCACATCACCCCTCCCGTCGCGTACGTGGAAAACCTCGTCTTGATGGGTCTAACCCTCTGCCAACTCCCGTGAAACGCAGAAAAAGTGTCGCACTCCTTATCGAAACCTCCAATGCCTATGCAAGGGGACTACTCGAAGGGATCATTCACTACCACCGCGAACATGACGCGTGGTCCATCTACTTACCCGAGCAAGAGCGAGGCGCTGCTCCGCCAAGTTGGCTGAAAGAATCCGACATCGATGGTGTTATAGCCCGTATCGAAACCGATGCCATCGCTAAAGCCGTTTCTAGTCTGAAAGTGCCGGTTGTCGATGTTAGCTCCGCACGCCGCGTCCCAAACATCCCTTGGATCGAAACCGATGACCAAGCGATCGCGAAAATAGCTTTCGAACATCTCTTTGAAAGAGGATTCAGAAACTTCGCATTCTGTGGCCCAATGGGAGTGAACTGGTCGCGCTGGAGACAAGAACGCTTTGTAGCGCGCTGCAATGAAGCAGGCTTGAAGTGCCAAGTTTTTCAGACACCCTCACCATTACGCAAGACACAACATCGAGATCGCGCAAGGGAATTATCCGAGTGGCTCGAAAAATTGCCGAAACCCGTCGGGCTGTTTTGCGCTTACGATATCACCGCCCAAGTCATTCTCGATCACTGCCGCAATCTTTCCATTGCCGTCCCAGAACAAATCGCAGTTCTCGGCGTCGATAACGACCCGATCCTCTGCGAACTATCGCGCCCCTCACTCAGCAGCGTTGTCCCAGACGCTCCCGGCGCAGGGTACTTTGCCGCGCAATGGCTGAGCCAAGCCATGACCAAACGCAAACAACTCAAGAACCTGCATGTAACCGATGCCTTTCGACTGATGCCTCCTCTGGGAATCGTTTCCCGGCAGTCGACAGAAATCACTGCGGTCGATGATCCCTCCGTCGCAAAAGCCATCCAATTCATTCGCGATCATGCCTGCGACGGAATCCAGGTGGACGATGTTCTGCAACATGTCGCACTTTCTCGACGAATGCTCGAAACCAGATTCCTCACCGCAACCGGTAAAACACCGCACGCCATGATCGCAATGCTCCGTTTAACCCGCGCCAAGGAACTCCTCCTTGAAACCGACCTCTCAATTGACGCTATCGCACAAAGGGCGGGATTTCAACACGCGGAATACATGAGCGCAGTTTTTCGGAAGACGTTCGGCGAACCACCCGGACGCTTTCGACGCCAATCCTCGCAAACGCAACGGTAGCAGTCCTAAACGTTACGATCCGTACAAATTGAGCCACCACTCTTTATTTCGTCTTTTCCCCAAAGTTTGACTCGACTAGCCACTGCGCAAATGATTTCATCGCGCAAGCTATCACAGATGAAACGTCGGAATGATCGTCGTCCAACGTCAACGTTCTATCCCTACGACACCCAGCTAACTGGTACCATGTCGACGCACAAACCCCACTTCCTACTCTTTTGCGAAGGTGATACCGAATCCGGACACGGTTTCGACTCAGAAATCAATTGCCGCTGGCGGTTTATCCTCGAGAACGTGGAATCGGGGCAGAAAGTCGAAGCCTGCGATTACGAAGAAGTTCTGCACCCCGATCGTATTGCTCTTATCTCCGTGATCCGAGGTCTCGAAGCCCTCGATCAGCCCAGCAAAGTCACCATGGTTACCAACAACCGCTACGTTGCTCGCGGTTTGCAATACGGACTGAGTGAATGGCGTGAATCCGACTTCTGCTGGGAACACTTCGGTTCTATCCAACCTATCCGAAACGCTGATCTCTGGAGACGCGTCGATGTCGCACTGAGATACCACGAAGTCACCTGCCGTTGGATGTCCTACGATCCACAGCACGAACGCTACGAAGGCGATCGCCGCGAAGTCCCTGTCGATACACAACAACCAATACGGAACTACTCCACACCATCAAAACAACCAATAGCAATTCAACCCATCGTTCCTTCAGCCCACGCATCAACGCCCTCCAACCCCAACCCCGCTCACACTCTATGCGCAACCTTTGAATCGAATCCACCACAAATGGAAAACTATTTGAAAAAGTCAGTCCGTTCCTCTTGGGAAACGATCCTCAAAATCGATTCATGGATGTCCAACATCTTGAGATCCTTCTGCTTGATCGACCCCAAGCCCGAACACTACCATTCTCGGAGAACGACAGAAGTTCTCCGCGATTGACCTCCATTACCTTGCTGACTGTCGCCCCCTTAAACCGTATGCGTCCTCGCCACATTTCGGTATCCTAAAGCAAGTCGACCGCTTCAAAATCTCGTTACGACCGACATAGCAACTGGAGCCATGGCACAATTCGACCCCAATTCAGTACCTCCTCTGCTATCCGATTTTGATCGCTATCTCTTCGGTAGCGGCAATCATTGGAGAATCTATGAAAAACTAGGGGCTCATCCTCGGACCGTCCACGACCAACATGGCGTGAACTTCGCCCTCTGGGCACCGAACGCGCAAAGCGTGCAAGTCGTCGGTGACTTCAATCATTGGGATGGCCGATCTCACTGCATGCTCAAGCAATTTCCCTCGGGAATCTGGGAGCTCTTTATTCCCAACGCTGAATTAGGAATGAAATACAAATTCCGAATTCGCTCCCAAGAAGGACGTATCTTCGACAAATGTGATCCCTTCGGTCTTTATTGCGAAGTCCCACCTCGTACCGCCTCCGTAGTGACTTCACTCGACCAATTCACTTGGAACGATTCACAGTGGATGACGCAACGAGCACGAAACCAAACTCTCAATCAACCGATTAGTATCTACGAAGTCCACTTGGGATCTTGGAAAAAAACAAAAGACACGACTCACGGATGGATGAACTATCGCGAGCTCGCTACTGAACTCGTCGACTACTGCAAACAAATGGGATTCACTCACCTTGAACTCCTCCCGATCTCAGAACACCCATTCACAGGCTCCTGGGGATATCAGACCACAGGCTACTACGCCGTGACTAGCCGTTACGGAACCCCAGAAGACTTCATGGCATTCGTCGATTATTGCCACCAACAGGGTATAGGTGTCCTGATCGATTGGGTCCCCGCACACTTTCCTCGCGATTCCCACGGCCTTTACCGCTTCGATGGCTCCGCTCTCTACGAACATGAAGATCCACGCCAAGCGGAGCATCCGGACTGGGGAACGATGATCTTTAATTACGGTAGGCATGAAGTCCGAAACTTCTTAATCGCCAATGCGATGTTTTGGATGGACAAATATCATATCGACGGACTACGCGTCGATGCCGTCGCTTCCATGCTCTACCTCGATTACTCTAAGAAACAAGGTGAGTGGATCCCAAACGCTTCAGGAGGGCGAGAGAACTTGGAAGCCGTCCACTTCTTGCGTGAATTCAACCGTGAAGTTCATCGTGCATACCCGGGAGTCCTGACGATCGCAGAAGAATCCACATCATGGCCAGGCGTCAGCCATCCTGTCGATGTCGGTGGCCTTGGCTTTTCCATCAAATGGAATATGGGTTGGATGAACGACACGCTGCGATACATGCGCCGCGAACCAATACATCGCCAACATCATCACAACGACCTGACCTTCAGTCTGATCTATGCCTTCAGCGAAAACTTCATGCTCCCCTTTTCGCATGACGAAGTGGTTCATGAAAAAGGTTCACTTATTGCGCAAATGCCCGGTGACCTTTGGCAGAAATTCGCGAACCTACGACTGCTCTTCTCCTACATGTGGACCCACCCCGGTAAGAAACTACTTTTTATGGGGGGAGAA
>JBIJCS010000110.1:0-10732 GCA_044344575.1 Pirellula sp.
AGCGACAAACGTACGAGACAGGTCACGACGGTCGAACTGGCTGGCTCGATCTTTAAGCCACTCGTCAAGCAATGGTTGGCCGCATTCAAAGGTTTTGCGGTCGTGATTCTTGTCTAATCGGCGGATCATCCAGATCGGCATCAGCCAACCTGCTTCTTGTAGCGTTTGACGGCATTCACTAGAGAGTCGTTGGGCTTTCTCGACTCATCGTCGAGCATAGCCGCAAAGACTTGCCGGTCCCGTTCGCTAAGCCGAGTGACCTGTTGATCATGCAGCACCTTGCGTGCTGCTTGAACAAGCGTTGAAATGGCGAAATCGCTAATAGACTGCCCCAACTCGGCGGCCGCGTCTTCAATCGTTTTCTTCAATTCACTGTTCAATCGGAAGTTGATTCTGGCATCGCTGTTGGTTGTCGACATAGTCGGCCTTGCGTCAAATGGGTATCGTTTCTCAACAGGTTACTGTACGTCATATTGCCACATCTTACAAGTCAGATTAGGTTTTAATGTCACTGTGGCTCTGCGGAAAAACTTCGGAAAATGCGTTCGATAACTCGGCAATAGCTGTTCCGCACTCCCTAAGGCTGCTTTCCCGTACATGCTTGTCGGCGTTTTTTCCAGCAATGCCTACGGCTACCCTCGCGCGACCAAAGACGCAGATATCGTCATCGAATACGAGGAAGATCGCTACTGAGAACTCTCAAGATCTCCGTTTTCAAAGATGGGTTTGATTATCACAGCAGTAGCAAATCCTAACGGCCAGAAACCTTCTCCAATTTTGGCCCGCCGAAACGTTGGATCCACCACTCTGTGAGCGACCCGGTCGACCAGCCAGTCGCGTGCTGACCAACAAAAACATCATCAACGCCCACAGTGTGTCGCCGGCGTACTCAGCCAAAAAAGCTGGCACCTGCCCTCGGAATCTGCGTGATGCCAAGCCGGCAACAACGACAACTATGGCGGCGAGTAGGTAAACGAATCGACTTCGAATCAATAATAGGTTTTTTCTATTTAGGCTGGGCGGGCGGACATTCCTTCGAACGCTTGGCATTCAGTTCAATGTAATGCAGCCACGGCGTTGGCACATTGTCTTCATGGAAAATGGCTTCAACAGGGCACTCCGGAATACAGGCTTCACAGTCGATGCACTCGTCGGGATGAATGTAGACCATTTCGGCATCCTCATAAAAGCACTCACATGGGCAAACCTTCAGGCAAGCCTTGTCTTTGCAGCCTTTGCACGGTTCAGTCACGACCATCGTCATAATCGGGTTCCATCGGTTAGAATTGTTGGAAACAAAACGGGTACCGAAGGAGGTAAGAAACTGGACGACAAAGCGGACATCAAAATTCAAAGAATTTCGGATTCGAATCTGACGAACCGTGCCAGCCGTGAACTCGTCGAATTGTGGCGGTCGGGTTCACAGGATGCTGCCCGCGTACTTTTGGCTCGGTACGAGGTCCGTTTGATTGCGTTGGTTGCGTCTCGACTCAATCGCAAGTACCGCGACGGCATTGCTCCTGAGGATGTGGTTCAGTCTGCCATGGGCAGCTTCTTCCGAGTGACCAGAGCAAGTGCCAGCCCATCCATTAAGCTTGAGAGCACTGCGTCCGCATGGAACATCCTGGCGACATTCGTTCGCAGAAAACTGGCGAGGGCACTGGAACGCGAGAATGCTGTCAAACGTGGTGGCGGACGGACCAGAGTATCGCTCGATGATCTTGAGACCGATCTAAGTACGAACCCTTCCGTAACCGAAGCCAGTGAATTGTTGGCTGAGATCCATTCAATGCTAAATTCGGAGCATTCGCGACTTCTCGAACTTCTCTTGGAGAACAACACTCAAAGGGAAATTGCGGAACAGCTAGGAGTCGACGAGCGGACGATTCGCCGGCGCATCAAATCGATGCAAGACATCGTCAAAGGGCAACTGGCTTCTGTCGATGAACGAAATGGGGCATCACTCAATTCGACAATTGAAACCATCAATCTTCCCAACATCAGTTACCGACAGTTTGTACTTGGGAAGCTCGTTGGCAGTGGGGCACTCGGAAAAGTCTATCGAGCAAGATTGCAGTCCGATGGTCAGGTCGTCGCTGTGAAGTTCATGCACAGGCATCTATGGACCAACCCTGATAGCAAACTCTCGTTTCTGCGAGAAATCGACCACGCAGCGAAGATCAACCACAGCGGTGTTGTAAAGTATCTCGGCTGGGGACAGTCGCCACATGGTGGCCCTTATCTTGTCTGTGAGTATGTCGATGGCCAGCCCCTCACCCACGTCAAGCCAAACGACTCGGAGAACTCAGTGCAATGGCTAGCTCAGATCTGCCAGGCCGTTGCAGCCGCACATCAAGCCGGAGTCGTGCACGGAGACTTAACTCCCAACAACATTCTGCTTGATCACAACGGACGAATCGTCGTTACTGATTTCGGTTTCGCAACCTACCCGCAAAAACCAACAACCGACGATGCTGCATTTGAGTCTATCGCATCATCTGGTGGAACGCTTGGCTTTGCCGCTCCCGAGCAGATTTCACCTGCCTTCGGCACGATTGGCTTTACTACCGACATCTACGCGATCGGCGGACTAGCTTTCTATCTGCTTACAGGTCAAAGCCCTCATGATTCCAGTTTATTGCTAGATACCGTTGCCGACGAAGACTTGATAGTACCCAACGCACCTGTCACGCCAGCAGAGGCAAAGTTGGTAGCTGTTGCCAAATTTGCCATGAAAAAAGCAATTAGCTCCAGACCTCATTCAGTATCCGAGTTAGTCCCGCTACTTGTCGACGAACTGTAACTTTTTCTCGACTTCGCATCGTCCACTCGCCTAGTTTGCGTGTAACCCTACAGATAGAGACCTGTTTCGTTCGGTCTCGCTCGATACCCGGTCGTTAATCAAAACGACGGCTAGTTCGTAGAAACCGGTTATTTCAGGCTTCACATCGCCTCTGTTGGGAGATTGCTATGCCGCACTCATCACGCTGGTGATCGTCTCGGAGGTCTTGTTCTTGTTGGCATCCCAGGTGAAGGCCATGTAGCAGAAGTTCGCCATGTGGACTTGATTCCTACGAAAACTACGTCATACGCTTTCGCAGTTGAGCTTGCAGTTCAGTCACTAACGTCTCAAGTTCGGTCCTCGATCTGGGGTGCAACTCCTCGTCGGTCAACTGAGGGAGACTCAACAAATGTTGCAACATGCGTACTTTGCCGAAAAGTTCGCCTTCCTCGCGGCCTTTGATCTCACCTTCTTCAAACGCTGTTTGAATTCGAGTGTTCTCGTCGAGTTCCCATTTCAGCCGTGCATCGTAATGTCGGCGTTGGTCCGGTGTTCGTGAAATCATCTCTAGGACTCCTACGGCTCGTTCAAATACGGGATCTGGTAACCGCTCCAACAACTCCTCGACGGGCGATCCTTCCGCTCGTCGAAAGAAGTACATCCATTGATCTCGTGGATCAGCGATCACTTCATTATCGTCTACTGGAGAGTACTTGGGCAACTCCAGCAAATGGATTTCCAAGCAATTTGTCAGTTCCAATCCACTGCGAGTACGCAGTCGAAATTCGCTGTGGTACTCAGCCAACTCCGAAAAATGGACGCTGTTTAATATGCAAATCCCAATCGAGGGGCGAAGTTTCCGATAGCTGTCTCCTTCCCCAATCTGGTCGACCAACTGAGTCGATGAGTAATACGTCAGGCGTTGCGGTAGGCAGGTGGGCTTAGTTCGCTGCACTTCGACGTTGAGCCTGCGGTCCGCGTTATCGATGGCCAGAATGTCCAAAATCGACAGCTTATCCGCCTCAAACTCTTTCCATACAATTGGATTGACAATCTCGACCGACACGATCGGTGCTGGTAGCCTAAGGATCGCATTCAGAAAGTGGATAGGAAAGTCAGGATACTCTGGATTCCCCAGAAGTAACTTGCACGCAAAATCGACCGTTGGGTCTATCTCGATGAGCATTCCGATTACCTCCGTCTTTTGAACTCCCTCTCCACCAAAACTTCGGTGATTGTACACGATGCCCGCCGAACCAGACTCGTTTTTTGAATGGCTATTTCTTCCGGGGAGATGGCCCCGCTACGATAGTGCCATAGACTGTTCCTTTTTCGATGGTTCCCACTGCACGCTCCTTGCAGCGGGAAAAAACTAGTGAGTGAACTGTGAGATCTAGCAGGTGCCTCAGTTGCTAGGCAAGTTCGAGACTCCCGTTGTGGCCCGAGTCCCACTTTGCTGTAATTGTCTGCAAGTGATGTCACATAATAGGGGTTACCGCTTACCAAGCAGCCCAATTGCTTGATCCTGGCGACTTGGTCTTTGGCACTGACCGCAAAGTGAACAATCGTTGTGCGGTGATTGAAGCGGGGATTTCGCCGGGTGTTCTTTTCTAACGCGTTGAGAACGCGATCGAGACCGGCATCGCCGTTGACGTGAATATGGATCTGCATCACTCGATGGGGCGAATTGTGACCTGGTGGATCCTATAGCGACAGTCGTATGCACCTATGAAAAGACGATTCGCATTTGGAGTTTGCCAATACTCCGACAGGGAGAGTTCGTTTGGATTGCCCACCCAGTCTAGAATATTTTGACCATCAACATCGACTCGCACACCCTCTCGGCGAACCGTGCTCACCACCTGGGAAATGCGATTCTTAACAAAAAGCGAGCGATCTGAAGTTGTCGCGTTTCCAACATTGTGCCCATTGATGTTTTCGATCGCATTAAGCCTTGCTTTGCCTGAGTGGTAGTTTAGAAGCACCAAGAATCGATTGCCTTGACTGACCTGTCCAAGTGTAAGCCCGTTGGGCTCGTCCAAGGGTTCGACCACATAAATGACCTGATATTCTTGCGGTACGTCCACTGGCAACTCAATCCTCGCACCATAGGCTTTTGGCGATTCGAGTTTGTCGGATTTCCACTCCCATTTTCCAGAAACCGATGCTAACTCCTCTGGCAATTGTTTCAGCACATCGATTTCATTCCCAAAACGCAACGCACTGGGCACCGTGATTGCGGTATCCTCTGGAATCGGATACTCGTCTTCCGAGTTGCGTACTTGAAAGTAACCAATCAATTCCACGTCTGGTTGTTCCTTGGCGTTGGCCCTTACCCGATAACTGACTGGGGTCGAGCGATCAAAGGCCCCCAGTTCAATCGATGCCGGGAGACCTGCTGCGAGTTCCACTTCCGAATAGGTCTTTATTAAAACCCAAGGGGAATCAAGTCGCGTTTGCAACTCAACCGTCAGAGATGATAGACGTGTTGTTTCAGGCCAAGTGCATTGCAAGCTAACGCTTTGAGATGGTTGAGGTACTGCGGGAGTAGGGACCGCAGTAAAAGTAGAGAACAGTGAATTCTCGTCTGTTTTCTCAGGTTGCCAGCCAAGCTTGCGTTTTTGTGGCACGTCGACATACGACTCATTAATCCATCCATGATATTGCCCCAGACTCATCACCGATGTATTGGCTTGATCTGTGTGCGGTAGACCAATCGTGTGTCCGACCCCTTCGTGGTAAACGACGCAGTCGCTTCCCGTATAAGGAACACGCCAGCCATCGGCGCTAACTAACCCCCAGCCTTTGCCGACGTTGTCCCAATAGACAGCCCGTGCCCCACCCGACTCGGCTCCGGGGAAATGACGTCCTTGATTGTAATGGCCTTCAAACTCGGCTTTTTGATTCTTGAATCGAACACGAAAGAAGTCGTCTAAAGGTCGCCAATTGATATCGCTCATCACGAGCAAGATCGGAAAGGTCTCCTTGGAACTACGTCCGAATTGAAGTTCTCGGTCGACTTCCTCCATTGTCTTGAAAAAAATCTGATTTGCGTCTCCCACTCGCAACTGTTCGGTGGAAAAATCTGAAGAAAAGACCTGACTTCGAACCTTCACGTTAAGCGTCGATTGAGTCTGAAATTCCCTTTGGTGAAACTGCTCAATCCGTTGCGCGTAATAATCCAGTCTTTGCTTCCAATCTGCGAGTGGTTGTCGATCTTTCGGGACGAAGTAGACCATGGTCACTTCGATTTGGTCGATTGGATACTTGCCATCCCACGTAGTAAGCTGTGCTGCGCAAGGATTGCAGTGCAAAGTGGTAAACCAAGCGATGATTGATAGTGCCCTCAATGTCAGGCAAGCTCGACAACATAAATTCATTGGTGAGTGATCTTATTAGGATTGAGCAAGTGGATGCCTGCGATTGAAGCGTTTATCTCGAACGATTCGTTGACCGATGATGGTTTCGGGTGACTAGCGAGCGGTGTAGATAGTTTTGCCTTCTTTGATGGTTTCCAATACCATTAAGTTTTCCAATTCCGAGATAGGAACGCGGTGCGGGTTTCTGTCGAGGATCGCGAAATCCGCGAGCTTTCCGACCTCGATGGAGCCACGGTTTGCCTCTTCATAGTGTTGATAGGCAGGCCAAAGGGTGAGGGACTTGAGTGCAGGTCCGACCGGGATGCATTGACCGGCTCCGAGGATGTCGCCGCTGCGAGTGCGGCGGGTCACCACGGAGGACAGAATTCGGATAGCGTTGGGGAAGGCAACCGGCGCATCATGATGCTGCGTGAAGATCATTCCACGACGAAGAGCAGAGCGGGCAGGGCTGATCCGCTCGGCTCGCTCTGCACCGAGAACCGAATCGCGATGCCAGTCACCCCAATAGAAACAGTGCATTCCAAACATAGAGGGAATGACACCCATTTCCTGCATCGCATCAAGCTGGTCTTCGCGAACGGTTTGGCAGTGGATCATCACATCGCGGCGATCGGACCCAATGCCAAAACGATCCCTCGCATCCTTGATTGCGCCCAGCATCATATCGCCGGCGGCATCGCCGTTGCAATGAGCTAAAAACTGCCAACCTTGTTCGTAGCAGATGGCGATTTTTCGATCGACTTCCGCCGCCTCGATGGATGGGTAGCCGCGATAGCTGGCTGGCTGTCCATGCGGTGGAATCAAATAGGGCTGCGATAGAAACGCAGTCTTTCCTTGAGGCGAACCGTCGAAGCTAAGCTTGACGCCACCAATTCGGTAGCCATTCTTCAAGTCTTTGCTGAACCAGGGGGTATCGAGCCCAAAAGGTTTATCCGAAAAAGTCATGTCCGGATAGGAGACGACATCGATCAGCATTTGCTTCGCATTAGCCAGGCGGATCCAGGTCTTATCGTTGATCTCCAGTGCACGGCCTTCCTGTGCCATGGTAAAGCCGTTAGCCGCATAAAGTTTCATACCAGCCATTGCCAGTGCATCAAACTCCGTTTCACCTAACTTGGGTAGGACTTTGATACCAGCCATCATGAATGCAGTTTCCTCCAGCACGCCGCTAGGGGTCTTCCCATCAGCTTCCCGGCGGATGACGCCACCGGGTGGATTCTTGGATTCCGCATTGATTCCTGCGAGCTCGAGTGCTTTGCTGTTCATCACTCCAAGGTGACCTGACTGGTGGATGATCAGTACAGGCAAGTCGCCTGAGACCTCGTCGAGGTCTTGCCGGGTCGGATGACGCTGCGGTGCTAGTTGGGCATCGTCATAGCCAAAACCTAAAATCATTCCGTACTTTTTGACGTTTGGGTTCTGCGCCCAGGCCTTCAGTTCGGACTGAAGTGAGTCAATGTCGTTGACCCGATGGTCGGGAGCAGGAAGAAGGTTCGCCGATGCGGCCTGAAGGCCCGTTTGAAAGCAATGACCATGAGCATCGACGAAGCCCGGTAGCAAGGCTTTACCACCCAGGTCGACAAGCTTGGTGTTTGCACCTTTTAGCTTGAGCACATCGACTTTTGAACCAACAGCCACTATTCTCCCGTCCTTGATGGCGACCGCTTCAGCAAATGGATTCCTGTCGTCGATGGTGACGACATCTCCTCCATGGTAAATGGTATCTGCTGGCACTTGAGCTAATGCGCTCGCAGAAAAAAAGATCCCAACCACCAGCATTGCAAATAAAGGTCTCATGGATTTCCTCTTCATCGATAATTGACGAGCGTTGCAAGGCCAGTATGCACACAAGTATTTTATACCTGAAACTTGCAAGAATTTCGATCGGTGCTCTTGTGATGATTGCGATCAAACTGGCTTCCAGGCGATACATGGTACGCCGATCTTGGGTAGTTGCAGGGCTCGGTCGCGATCAGCGCAGAAAATGGGAAAGCGATCTGCATGTCGCTCTCGATGCGTTGCTAAAGCAACTTCCGGTGAATTGTTCTGTGCCGACAAATGTCCTAAACAAGCCCACTGCAACTTGTTGGCATCGCATGCTTCGAGCAACTCGGCAGCTTCTCTATTCGAGATATGCCCACGCTTTCCTGAGATGCGATCTTTGAGGCTTTGGGGGTATGGGCCCTCGCGGAGCATCGACTCGTCGTAGTTACTTTCGATCAATACGGCATCGAGTGTGCCCATCAGATTTTTGAGCCCACTAAAGACATGCCCTAAATCGGTCAGCAGACCAAATCGCTGTCCAGCCTCAACGTCTTCGATCACGAAGCATACTCCTTCGATCGCATCGTGAGGTGTACGCAATGTCTCAATGCGCAATGAACCGACTCGAAAGGGCTTGCCGGACTCGAAATAATTTGCCCCACCGATGCAGCCCACCGATGGTTTTGCTCGAGTCGCGTTCCAAGTTCGCAAATTCGCGTAGATAGGCAAGCCGAACTTACGGTGAATCACACCGATACCGCTGATATGATCCGAGTGCTCGTGTGAGAGGATTAAACCATCACAATCGCGAATGTCATGACCGTAGTCGGCCAATCGCATCTCGGCATCGGTGCCGCTGATGCCTGCATCGAAAAGCACACGCGTCTTGCCACTGCATACGAACACGCAGTTGCCGGCACTACCTGATTGCAATGAGATGATTTCCATAGCAGAAGTGTAACCAATCCAAACCTGGCAAGCCACCGACAACCGTGTTTTGCTTTCTCAACATCATTCAGCTAGCGATTGCAAAAGACGAAATTCTCCAGTCCATCGAGCTAATCCTCAGGCTCTGATGGTTCAAATCGCCAGAAACTACTGAACTTTTATCGCTTCCATTGCTTGCGGTTCTTTATGATGACGTACCGCTAGACGCGCGAATCCAATGCAAACATAAGTCTGCGACTTTTGACGATGCAAGCATCGTATTATGAGTATGCTGCACAATGCGATATTCATCGACTCGATAGCTCTTCGTACAACGGATCGGTACCGTCAGATCAAACCGTCCAGCGATCACGAGCTTACGGCATTCCGGAAGGGATGGAAACAGAAAGTCGGCGCGAGACAGGAGCATTCGATGATCAAGTAATGGGCCGAAGGGATATCGGAGAAACGATGGTATAAATGCGGTAATTGGAATCGGTGAGAATGGCGGTGCAAGAAAGACAATCGGACCTCGCCAATCGACTTGAGCCACAGCAAGCGCCGTCGCAACGCAACCAAGACTATGCGCCACAATCCCTACTGGTTTCCTGGTGGCAAGATCTTTCGCGACCCCATCGACAATAGCTTGAAGAGGTAATCCAAGGCTGGGATATCGCAACAACGACGCCGACATGGACCGACGCTTCAAGTTACACAACAGGGGCCTAAAAACGATCGAAGCGACACCGAAACCATGCACTACTCGGACTCGATTCGGTATGCTTTCGATGATCTCCATCTGAACGCCTCCCAGGACACTTTATCCTCAACGTTATACGAAATGGTAGCATTCGTTCCATCCGTAAAGAACCTTTTTCCAGCTGGGTGTCTGCAGGAAAATAACAAACACGCTTGGGCAGTGTATTCTAGCCAAACGCGATCGACGAATGTTGCTTAGTCGAGAGGCGACCTGTCCCTGGTGATGGGTGATGGCATGCACTACCGTTCTGTACAACCAAATTCACGGTCCCAATGTTCGGCTTTGCGTTTTTCAAGCGTCATCCAAGTATTAGCATGCAATATGCATTAAACTGGGGTGTAAATCTGATATTCCTCTGTCCAAAGTTGCTTGAACACTCTCGATAAAACGAAAGACATAAAAACAAAATCCGATGAAAAATCTGAGATTTCGAATGCGTATTCCAGCGTTGCTTATGCTGTTTGTCACCCTTAGCCTCTATTCACCTCAAGCGGCCATTGCTCAGCCAAAGCCGCTCAAGGTGTTCATACTCGCTGGGCAATCCAATATGGAGGGGCATGCCGCAATCAGCACGTTTGACTACATCGGTAAGGATCCGCTCACCGCACCTTTACTCCAAGAAATGCGCAATGCCGATGGAACACCCAAAGTTTGTGAGCAAGTCTGGGTTTCTTATTTGACTGGCCCTTATGACGGAAGCGCAAATGGCGAAGGACTTGGGAAATTAACCGCTGGCTTTGGCGCGCGTGGAGACCAACCAACGCGGAGCGGCGGCAAGATCGGCCCCGAATTCACGTTCGGTATTACCATGGAGAAAGAATTACAACAACCTATCTTGATCATCAAGACGGCTTGGGGAGGCCGATCACTCAACACAGAATTCCGACCGCCGAGTGCGGGCCCGTACAAACTACCCAAAGAGACGCAAGAGCTTTGGGATAAACACCCGCAAGGTGCACATGGGATTCCCAAACTCGAAGACCGAAAGCAATGGCAAGATGACAAGGATGCAGCATCAGGTGTTTTTTATCGGATGATGATTGACCATGTGAAAATGGTCTTGGACGATCCCAAACGAGTATGTCCAGAATATGATCCAAAAGCCGGGTACGAACTGGC
>JBIJCS010000109.1:0-10732 GCA_044344575.1 Pirellula sp.
GGGAGGGTGCCCGGCAACGGGCATCCTTACCCGATTTATCCGAATTCCTGGAGCATTGTACCGACCAATTGATTTAGTAAACGAACGTGATCGACTTCTGCGGATCGATTGGTAGTTGCCCGTTGTTGATTTCCAACAATAGATCTCTCGGCCATTTGTCAATCGATCGGTCATCTCTCGCGCCGATCTCACCTGTTTCCCCGACCAATCGCCGAAAGTATTGAACCGGCAGGATCACGCAACGCTTAGAAGGATCACAGACACCGATAGTTTCCCACCAGTTTTGGTTCACAGCGCACCAGTTCCATTCGTGCTTAATGACCAGTTGCCAACTCCAAAGGACGCCAAGTGTGGCAGCCGGAAAGGTCTGGTCGCATTTTACCTCTTCTCCGTTCCGTAATCGTTCAAGCATTTTATCGATCTTTGGATTGATCGCTTCGAAATCGTAGGGTGGCCCGATACCGAGCAAAGTTTCCGCTGCTTCGTTCATGCTCAGGTGGAAGCCGCAATGACGTGGTAGCATCTCGATGATTCGAAGGTCGTTAACCTCAAACTCGAGATTGAACGGCATGGCGTCCATGAACATGCAAATCCAGGATTCGGGTTTTGCTTCGGTCATGTTGGGCCTTACATGGTCTGGCAGTTCTAACGGATAACGCTGGTCGTCACCAAGCCCGCGCGTGACAGCAACCATCATGTTTGAGCCTTTCGCGGGCTTTGGTGCACGGCTTGGTTCCAATCAAATTGAATACGTTCGTTGCATTATTTCGATGTCATCCTAGCGATTGTACATGGGAGTGCGCTGCATTGGGATTTCGAACAGCCGCATTGAGGTCTCTAAGTAGATTTTCAAAATCGTTTGGATTTGTCACATACATACAGAAATGAGAGTTGGTTCGGTCGGCAAACACGAGTTCATTTTCGATATTCTGGTACCCGCCGACCGGCCTGGCGACGAAACAGGCGTCACTTTGAAAGCGGATTCGACGTCGGTGTGTGATGCGGCCAAAGTGAAGTGTTTCCGCGATCAGGCACATCGTTGGCGTTTCAATCGATATGCGAGTGCGAGCGGTGAAGGCATAGAGTCCGATAAGAACCAAGCAGAGCCACATAAGCTGCCCCCAGAGTGGCTCGATACAGAGAACTCCGACGACTGCGAACAGAAAACAAATAGCGGCGTGGCTCACATTGCGGATGATTGATTTGGATCCAGGCTCATCGCGTAATGTCATGACAATGACACCGTCGCGTGCGTCGAACGAGAGTTCATCCGGCGAGACAGTTCGCGCCACGGTAAAGGACTCGCTCCAATTGGATTGGGCTGTTGTCACGGTACTATGCTAGTCTTGCGTGCTCTTGAATTATTGATTGGAACGACCAAAATCACGCGGTTGCGGCCAAGTGACTTACCATCTGGAAACGCGCGATCCGCAACTCGCGTGCATTTCATTGTTCGTCCCATTTGACACTGCTTCCCGGTTGCGCTTCTTTGATTTCTAAAGTGATGGCAACCAAATTCCCCCCTAACCCGTTCGGGACTTTTTCATTGGGCGACGCAAGTGAGTGTTTCGTGTCAACTGCGAAAACAGCCAGAACAATAGGCACCTTATCACGAACGGGAACTTTGGAATTCCATGCGTAGCTCGAACTGGTAACGCGTTTGGGCAGCAACGGACCAATCTCGGTGTTTGTCGACATCCCAAAGAATCGAACCGCCGCGTTGCCGCCATCGAACACCGGTATGGAACAGTAAAATCGCGATCCGGTTGCCAGTTCACAGCCGCCGCCACCAAGATCAGTGCGATCAACGAGGCTGTCATCCGGACCATAATGCGTAGCCGAAATACGCCAATGGCACCACTTCTTTGGGCCACGATACGTATATTTTGCGCAATTCATATTCAGTAGCGAGGCGAGTTCTTCACCGTCAAGTGATGCGCGCTCAAAAACCGCCGTGCTGTCCGCAGTCTTAGCGCAGCCGATCATTGTCGTTGCGATGATAAGTAATGCCAGAGCTTTCATTGTGAACCGCATCAGTGGACGAACGTTTGCGATGACCGAGGGCGAGGAGTTGACTCAACACAAGTCAGCGCGCCGTGACCGAGCCCTTCGCGTCCATCGCTTTGTTCGTCATCGTCTAGTTCAAATGAATTCTAACAAAGCCAAAGACTGATGGGGAATGCAATTTTACTAAACTATTCAAGAGCTTCGAACCAATGAAACCCCTTATGTCGTCAAGAGGATCTTCCACGCGTCGTTCTTGAATGTGAATATCTCCGCCGCCATTGCCCGAAATATCCACGATGAGTAAGCCTTGTTCATCATCAAGATCAAGATCGAACCGCTCAATACCTAGCTTGGGCAGTTGGCGCTCGTAAAAGGGCCCAAGTGTTGCGAACTGAGAATTGGAGAGAAACAAGGCGACATTTGAGTAGTAATTCCAGTCAAATTCTAATGGAGTTACGATCGTCGTCTGCAGTGGCAACAGTCGCAGGACTTGTTCATTGACCTCGTAATTGTAGTTGGGCATGAATTCGAAGCGTGTTGAATGGACGAACGACCGGCATCACCGAGCACGAGGAGTTGACTCAACGCAAGTCAAAACGGACGACCGAGTGCTTCGCGGCGAGTAGTTTGGAGTCTCTCGAGGTTAGGACGATGTTCGTGTTCTCGGTTTGCCGCCTAGTTTCCTGGCGGTGCCACAATATCTCGGCCATGCTCGATTGATAGTCCGCACCCTCTCAGAACCGTACGTGCGCAGTTAACGCATACGGCTCCCAGCTATCACCTGTCTGCGCAATCTTACCAATATCTACCAGCGTTAGCGATACGCGGCTATCAAATCCTTTAGCTTCACCGGGCTGGCCAATGGCATCCGGTCTAACCATCGATAGAATGTCTCCCATGTCCAAGCTGTTTTGCCCGTTTGGCTACGTCGACGCAACCAGCGGAACAACCGCCACTTCACCGCTGTTCGGAACTTCATCAGCCAGGGCCAATTGTCGTTGATCCCATAGTACTGATAGTGCCCTTGCAGCTTGCGTTGTAGCGACTCCCACACTTGCGATAACGGAGTCGTCAGATGCCTACGAAGCCAATCCGACATCGCTTGAACTTTCGCTCGGAATTTCTTCTTCGACGTTCGCCTCTTCAGTTTGAATTTGCCTGCGCGGCTACGGCCGCAGTAATGAGTAAAACCTAGAAAATCAAATGTCTTCGGTGCCCCTTCGTTCATCTCCTTGGAGTCGCGAGCGGCGAAGCGGCCAAACCGAATCAGTTTGGTCTTCTCTGGAGCTAGGTTCAAGCCGAATCGTCCCAGCCGTTTCTCCAGCGTCGATTGATATCGCTTGGCGTCATCCGCCTGTTGGAAGCAACAGATAAAGTCATCTGCAAAGCGGAACAAGTATGCTTCTCCAGCGATATGCGTCTTTACAACCTGCTCGAACCATTGGTCCAAGACGTAGTGCAAATACACGTTGGCTAGGAGTGGACTCAATACCGAGCCTTGCGCAACTCCTGTATCTGTTTCGTGATAACGACCTTCGATCATTACTCCTGCGTCAAGGAACTTCTGAATCAACCGCAACAATCGAGGATCAGATATCCGTTGACTCAAGAACGCCATAAGGTGTTGATGATTCACGTTGTCGAAGAAACCTTGAATGTCCGAGTCGCTAATCCAGTTAACCTTGCGAGTCGCAATGACCTTGCCCAGTTCGCCTAAAGCTTGGTCGCATGACTTGCCCGGTCGATAACCATACGAGTTGTCGTAAAAGTCAACTTCGTAGATGCGTTCCAGGATCATGACAATCGCTCGTTGCACGATCTTGTCTTCTACACAGGCCATTCCTAAAGGTCTGGTTTTACCATTCTCTTTCGGAATCTCTTTGCGAAGACTAGGTTTGGGTCGATAGCTGCCTCGATGAAGTCGTTGGAGCAGGCCGTGAAGGTTCTCCTCCAAGCTCGTTCCGTAGTCTCCGACCGATTGGCCATCTATACCAGGGGACTTGTCGCTCTTGAGTCGTGAGAAAGCCATGTCAAGCATATCCAACGTAATCAGCGTTAGCAGATTATTGAACTTCTCTCCAGGATGGCTCTCCGCTCGTTGCGAGATGCGTTCCAGTCGCTTGATCACTGCGATCTCACCGCTGAGTGTGAACAGTGTGCTTCCAGAATCGCGTGATAGCTTGACCGCCTTCCCTCCCTCGGAATTACCCGAGTTCGCAGGTACTATTCGGTCATCCGACTCCCTCGCGTCATTTGCTTGCCTAGCCTTTGGGGCTTGTTGGGCATACTCCGAGACCGACCGACTGGATGTCGGTTGAGTCGAAGAACAAGAGGGTCTCACTGGTTGCCTTGAAGACATGATGTGTAGCGCGAATGGGCCTAGCGACTCCGGGTCTTCAATCGCTTCTCGCCTATGACGAAGCGATCAATGTTGCCTTCCAGCATGCACACACCTTGGGCAGAATCCAAAAGTTACAATCTTTCGGAGCTCAATACCATTCAGGGCGGGGTAGCTAGCCCCTGCCTTTCATCCTCGCTACCTTTCTGTGTACGCTTCAACCGGGCACTTCCGTTGGAGATCCAACCTTATAGCCAAGCTGCAACACTCGATACCAAGCCTCTGGCTAAGAGCTACTTGGGTGGGAATCACTCCCACTTGCCTTCAAACCATTTCCAGTACGCACGTGCATGGTTTTGTTCTGGCTGTTTTTCGTGCTCGTGCTCAGTCCGACAGGACGGTGCTCGTGCTCGTAATCGCCTGACTGATTGTACTCGCTCGGTGATTCCGCAGCACAACAGGTGCCTGGCACGAATGGCACTGTACTTTGGCGACGTACTCGATCGAAAGGCGATAGACGTCAAGCCGATCATGATCGAAGAAGTGGTCGGTCATGATTGCCTCGATTCGATTACGAGCACGAGCACCGTCTCACTGAGCACGAGCACGATGTTGTTACTCCATGCCAGAACGACCGGCATCACCGAGCACGAGGAGTTGACTCAACGCAGGTCAAAACGCACGACCGAGTGCTTCGCGTGCATGCCATTGTTATGTGATCTTAATTGGTTCGACTTTGAGCAACCACGGAGTCCGTATTGGAATCCACCATTGCCATCCCGATGGATATCCTCCAGATTGGGCGTTAATATGGTTGTTCGAGATTTCGGCACTTACGAATTCCTCAGACGATTCGAGATGAAGCAGCCAGACGAGTTCTTGAGTTGATTTGGATTTGAGTGCAAGCAAACCCTCGGACTCCCAGTCGCCTACGCATCGGCAAATAATCAGATCGTTCTTTTCAACTTGCGATGATTCTTCGCATCCAATCCAACCATCAGGTGTAGTGAGCATTAGGGAATCAATCGTTGTTCGTCCACGTTCGATGTAACCGGTCGACGGCCGTCCATCCAAAAGCACGACGACGTCATCGGACAAGAACACCGCTTGCTCAATGCGGCATTGCCCTTCCAGGAATCTGTGTTTCGTTTGACGCACTAATGTTCTCAAATAACGCTTGGGTTCAGCGGGCGGGCGCGAGCGAGTTGCCATAGTCAAACCGCCCGATTCGCCCGCTCCGTTGCAACCCATTGTTCTGTCTTGTTTTCTGTGTGTCGACCAAATTGTATCACGTTTTCATGGTGGAACATGCAAGCCCATTGGCAGGTTGAGTCCACGGCGATCATTGAATAGCCCACAGACCAAGCCCACGCGTTCCAGTACCGTAGTACAAGTTTCCAAGGCATTGCAAGGATCATCGCGCGGTCATAGAACAGGAATACGGTAGTGCCATAGGGGACACCACAATCGTGCAGCCATTGTCGCACAGATTGAATGCCGTCGTCCGTGTTCCATGATGATTCCTCAAGTTGCAGGAACCGCGATTCTGAAAAGCCCAATTGATCAGCGGAAACGGTCGGCGGTAGCAGTACGTCCAACCATCGATTCATTTCGCTCAGCGATGAAGCGGTGACGCGATGAATTTGTTCGAGGTGCACATCCGGTAGAGTGCCATACATATCCTCGACGAACGCAACGCCTCTGCTCGAAGCATCGAGTTCATTCCAGGGCGTAGTTTGAGGCGTGATGGTTAGCATAGAAAGACAGAACTATAGATTCTCCCCCAACTAGTGAAGGGGTAAAGATTATTCCTAGCGACTGAGGTTACCATAACAGAATATTCAACTCAACTCAGGTGCGCATAATACCGCGACAAAGCGCGGCAGCCGATTTTGCTTGGCAGCGGCATTGAGATTGCTTTCAAGCGGTCGGAGCTCCTGGGCTATTGAGTGTTGTGACAACGCTGGACTGGCGGACACCAGCGCATTGCATTTCGGCAACTGAAGACATCTGTTGTTTCCGTGCAAGGTTGCTTGGCAACGGAAAACTGAGTGTCTTCAAACGCCGATCCCTCGCGCCTCCATCGCGCCGGCCATAACCCGAGGGTCGGTTGTCTTTGATGTGTTTCTCGGGTTATGGAGTAGAGAAAAAGCGACTCTCGCACACCGCAGCGATGCAAAAGTCCAATGAAATCGATGGGCTAAAGGAAATCCTGACGCCCAAGAGCTAGCAGGCGTGACCTGCCGGTTATGAAAATGGGGCTCCAAAACTCGCGATTTTGTCGCGCGGGGCATAACCAGCGGGTCAATTTGGTTTTCCAGTTTTCGTCCGGGTTATGAAGTTCGAGACTTTTCTATAACCCCAGGGTCGCGCGACTTTGAGACTCCCGAGAGTCGGGTGGCCAAAGGCAGAAAAAGCACTCAAGGCAATTCGCGCGTGGGTTCGTAGGGACATCGCGCCGGTGAGAGTTTGAGACTGGGTAGGAGCGTGCAAACCCTGGAAAATACCGCGTAGAAACGCAAACAGGCCGACGTTTTGAGGCGTCGGCCTGCTGGTATAACCGGAGGGGCAATCTGAGTTCGATTTCCCTTATTCAGTTGCAGGAGCCGGATTTGAAACGACGACCTCGAGGTTATGAAGCCAGCAGTCGAACTAGCAAATCAGAGACTCCTACGATCGTCGCCTAATCACGCAGGTATCCCGTGTCGAGCACGCTTCCCGCAAGCCGAATCAATCGACTGACGTTGTCTCACTGTCGCTCAGATGTTTCGTCGGTGAACTGATACCATTCGAGCTTGCTGATGATGGTGTCTTTTACCGTCGCGATCGGTACTTTAATCGTATCATTTTCATCGCCTACACGGGCTTTCTACGCGCGCAGCATGCATGCGCGATCGAACGGACGCTCTTGCCCTCAGAGGGCTGCTCAGCGGAATACGCGTTGTTGTCGGGCATGTGGGACTCGATCGCTTTGGCTGCCAACGGGCTCCTTTTGACGCGAATCACACCTCTGGCCAACAGTGCTGCGATGTCTCTGTGTCTTGCTTCGTTGCTCACGAATTACCCCCGTTTTGGATGTCTTGGGCGTCGCCAAAACCCAGCGTTTTGGAGACGCGAGACACAGAGAGGGGTTTGTCGGAAATGAAAGCAAGCGGCTCGGGTAAAGAGTCTTCGAGATTGCCCAAAACAGGTTCGTCCGGGCCAGAAGTTCGCCCCGATTCGTCGTGCAATTCGCGATCTGCGGCCACGCAGCGTTGGATTCCGCGAAGTATGATCTCCGCGATCGATCGAAAGCGAGCCGACGCCGGATCAGCCGCCCGATCGTGCCAAACATCGAAATCGCCCAAAGAGTCCCGACGCGTGATGTCGGCTACGATCCACTCGACCTGCGACGCTCGCTCACCAAGTCGCGCCTTGGTCGCCTCGATGGCGGTTTGAGAGATATCGAGTACGGCAACATGCTCGAAGCCTGCGTCGAGCAGTCGATCGACTAAAAACGATTGCCCCCCACCGATGTCGATCACCCGCCCAAGCGAATTACTTGCTGCACCGACGATCAGATCGAAAGACTTTTGCGGATCGGACTCATACCAACTCACGTCGGTAAAACATTTAGTTTTGTAGACGTCTTCCCAATGTTCAGTAATGTCCACAGGTTGGTTACTCAATGTCACGATCTTCTGCGAAGCGTCTCTGAAGGATGTTCCCCAAAAATACGAAAATGTCGTCCAGCGAATCTTCCAATATCGAAGAAACCGAACTTCATAGCGACAGCGGCAACGGTCGTACTGTGTGGAGTGCTATTCATCAGCAACCGACGAGCGAGATGGTGCCGATGGTTTAAGAGATAAGTTTGCGGAGTTATTCCAAGCTGTTCCTGAAATGTCGCCAGAAGCGTACGCTGACTGACTCCGAGCAAAGTGGCTAGTTCGGGCACCGAAGACTCCCATGCGCTCCTGTCATTAACCAACTCGATCGCTCTTGAAATCAACGCTTTGCGATTTACTTCTGACTTGAGTTCAATTGGACGTGTTGAGCTAGCTCGCTCTTCGAACAACTCGCGGAATGCAAATAGAAGGTTCGCCTGTATCGCTTCCGCGACGCAATCCGAACATGTTTCAGAACTTCTACTCGAGGCCACGGGAAATGCGGCAACCAAGACTGATCGAATCCGGTTGATAAGCTGGCCATAGACGTCAATCACGCTAGCCGAACCAAGCATAGTTGGAATCTTATCGGGGACTGCAAGGCAGATGCTTGGTATGTAGACGGTATACCATTCGACTGGCCCTCGGCCAGAAAAACGGAACTCGGATCGCGGCGGTAAAACAGCAATCGAGTCATCTATTAGAAGTTTCCCATTGAGAGGTACTGGGGCTCCCGATCGAAGAAAGTAGAATGCCCAGCCCTCGGGCTTGACCGCGCCTTGCGTCAGTAAGCCGCTACCTTCGATTCCATGTTGTAGTCGCAGAGTCCCGATTTCCCGCTGTTCGATTGACCAGCACCTCTCGTGAGGGTGCAGCAGCCGGACATCCAGATCGGCATCGTGGATAGCCTCAGCATAGGCTTCGAAGTTGGTGAAGGTGGTCGTCACGGTCGCCTTGGACTGCTCAAAAGTACAGTGGAGGGGAGCCTCTGCAACGTGCCCAGCATGAAAAGCTTACCAGATTTTCCCGCTTTTGCGAATTTTACGTAGAGAGGTAGGTCCAATAGGCTACTATTTACGGGTTTAGGCCCGACGGCGTCGCGCCCCGGCACTTCGATCTTTTCAGGAACGACTTATCTCCCACTGGAACCACTAATGAGAACGCACTTACTTTCCCAAATCCTTCTGCTGACGGCCACGCTGGTGGGTTCCGTGGCAATGGTACCGGTGGCTCAAGCCCAAACTGCAAAGAAACCTAATATCCTTGTTATCTGGGGAGATGACATCGGCACGGAAAACATCAGCTACTACAACCGTGGCATGATGGGGTACAAGACGCCCAACATCGACCGAATTGCCAAGGAAGGTGTGTTCTTCACTGACTACTACGGACAGCAGAGCTGCACCGCTGGACGTGCTGCATTCATTAACGGCTCCTGCCCAGTCCGCACCGGCATGACCAAGGTCGGCATCCCCGGCGCACCTGAAGGTTGGCAGAAGACTGACGTCACCATGGCTACAGTCATGAAGAGCCTTGGTTATAGCACCGGCCAGTTTGGGAAGAATCATCAGGGCGACCGCGACGAGCACCTGCCTACCATGCACGGCTTCGATGAATTCCTCGGCAATCTTTATCACCTCAATGCAGAGGAAGAGCCGGAAAACGAGGACTATCCCGGCGACATGAAATTACCTGGCGGCAAAACCTTCCGCGAGGCTTTCGGACCACGCGGAGTGCTGCATTGCAAGTCCGACGGCAAGGGGGGGCAGACGATTAAAGACACCGGCCCGCTTACCAAGAAACGAATGGAAACCATCGATGATGAAACCGTGGACGCCGCGAAGGATTTCATTACCCGCATGAACAAAGCGGGAAAGCCGTTCTTCTGTTGGTGGAACGGCACTCGCATGCACTTCCGCACTCACGTCAAGGCCGAGAACCGTCACAAGGGCAACGATGAATACACCGACGGCATGATTGAGCACGATCTTCATGTTGGTGAACTCCTAAAACTGCTCGATGACCTCGGCATCGCTGACAACACCATCGTCCAGTACTCCACCGACAACGGTCCACACTACAATACTTGGCCAGACTCGGGTACCACACCTTTCCGTAGTGAGAAAAACTCGAACTGGGAGGGTGCCTATCGCGTTCCTTGCTTTATCAAGTGGCCAGGCCAATTCCCAGCTGGCGAGGTTCGTAACGGCATCGTGTCCCACGAAGATTGGCTGCCGACCTTCGCTGCCGCCGGAGGCAACACAGAGATCGTGGAGCAGTTGAAAAAGGGAGTCGAGCTCAACGGCCGCACTTACAAGAACTTTATCGATGGCGCTAACCAATTGGACTATATCAACGGCAAATCCGCCGAATCACCACGACCCAATTTCATGTATGTGAATGACGACGGCCAAATTGTTGCCATGCGATATAATGATTGGAAGGCAGTCTTTCTCGAAAACCGAGGTCAGGCCTTTGAAGTCTGGCGTGAGCCTTTCACTGAGCTTCGCGTGCCGCTGCTCTTCAACCTGCGCCGCGACCCGTACGAAAAGGCCCAGCATAACTCGAACACGTACAACGATTGGTTCCTGGACCGCGTCTTCATCCTCGCGCCTATGCAGCGAGTTGCCGGACAGTTTCTGATGACTATGAAGGACTATCCACCCAGCCAGACTCCCGGTTCCTTTAATCTGGAAGGCATACAGAAGAAGATCCAGGCAACTATGGGCGGTCGTTAACT
>JBIJCS010000650.1:0-2948 GCA_044344575.1 Pirellula sp.
GACTTGAACTCGTTAGCATTCCAACATACGTGCTTCTGGGAATCGTAAAATCGGACAACACTGGGCTTGAAGCCGCGCTCAAGTACTTCATGCTCTCCGCATTTGCGTCCTGCTTCTTCTTGCTGGGAATTAGCTACCTGTACGGTTTTTGTGGATCAACCAATTTGATGGTAATCCAAGCCGGCTTTGGAGAAGGTAAACGACTGATGGCCTTGGGCCTTCTGCTTGCAATGTGTGGACTAGCTTTCCGAATCACTGCAGTTCCCTTTCACTTCTACGCACCCGACGTGTTCGACGGCACCTCCGTTACCCTCGCGGGCGCGATGAGCTACCTTCCAAAGGTCGCTGGATTTGTGGCTCTGATTCGATTGATTGGTGCCGGAACTCTCAGCCAGGGTGCAAGCTCCGTTATTGTTCCAGTACTACTCGTCTGCGCGGCTCTAACCATGTGCATAGGTAACGTACTTGCTGTCGCCCAGAATAACCTCCGTCGAATGATGGCTTACTCCAGCGTCGCACACACCGGCTACCTCCTCTTGGCCTTGGTTGCGTTGATTCGTCAAGACGCAAATGCGAACGTTCTGTTTTCCTACCTAGCCGCCTACGCTGCTATGACACTAGGCATGTTCGCTTGCCTTGGTGAAATAGAAGCCGCAGGTGGCAAGTCCCATTTGATCGGCGATCTTGCGGGAATGTTCTACCGCCGCCCAGCAGCCTCGATCGGTCTGACCGTCGCACTGATCAGCCTGATCGGACTTCCACTAACCGCTGGCTTCTGGGCCAAATTTATGGTGTTTGTAGGTGTGGTTGCTGATCGACGTGTGGATTCAATCAGTTTGATCATGGGTGTCCTCATGGCGTTTAACGCGGTGATTGCTGCAGGTTACTACTGGCGCGTACTGAGCACCCTCTACTCGAAGAGCGTTTCGGATGTTCCTTTGCGGGTCTTCCGGCCAAGCCTTTTTGTGGCTTATACGATCTGCACCGTTCTGACCATTCTCTGGTTCTTCGTCCCGGCATCGATGTGATGCGTTGGGCCTTCCTCGGTATCGGTCGCGTAACTCACCGGATGGTTCAAGCCGTCCGTGCCGCCGGTCATGAAGTACGTGTTGGGGCTGGTCGTGATCCAGATAAATTAGCACAATGGCTCTCTCAGTTTTCAGTTCCCAATGGAACCACAAACTTCCAAGAAGCCATTGAGCGGTCCGATATCGACGCAGTCTACATCGCGGTACCTCCCGCCCTTCACTTGGATTTAACCCAGTCCGCACTCAATCTCGGCAAACGGGTGCTGTGCGAGAAAGCTCTCACACAGTTTCCGAGCGAAGCCTCCGAGCTACTCGAAACAGCCAAACATACTGGAACGGTTGTGGTTGACGCGACCGCCTTTCCGCATCACCCAAGGTCTCTGCGGATGCGCGAAATAATCGACAGCGGTGAACTTGGCGAACTATGCCGAATTACCGTCGCATGCAGTGTCGGAAATATCCTAGATCGCAGAGACCACCGTAGCGATGCACATGTCGGTGGAGGCTGTCTACTCGACCTTGGTTGGTACTGCGTTTACTCAACCGCATGGCTGACAGGTTTCGAAGCCGACACAATGCACTCGGAAGGCACACGCATTTCCCACGCACCAGAGTCAGCATGGTATCAAGTACAAACCATGGCAAGGCTCAAGCAAACGAATCTCGCTGCTTTACAAAGCCGAAACTGCACTCCGCACCGCAGCCTCCTGGCAAGCTGGGACTGCGGCTACGAAGCCAACGGCCGAAAATGGATCGAGATCTCCGGCACCAAAGCCTCCCTGATCTGCGACGACTTTTTGCGTCCTTGGGATATCGATAAACCCAGATTCTGGGTCCATGGACATGACGGTAAAGCAAGAGCGGAATTGGTAGGCGAAGGAGTCTTTCAAGAAGTGAATTTAGTTCAACATGTCGCTCATGTAGATCTGCAACAAAGCCTTAAAGACCTCGAGATCGCCGTCATGGTTCAAAAGACGCTAGGTCGCATCGAAGCCGACCTCCAAGCCACACAACACCCATTCGTTTAGCAGTCAGCCGCAGGCGTACCAGCCAATTCGTTTAGCCAGATCCTCTGGAACGACTCAATGAGCAGCCACGACACACTCATTGCAATTCGACATCGTTGCGGAAAATCTACGAGCGATTCATCAGCCATTCCAACGAACCTGTGTACTTCTGTACCGCATCATGATTCAGACGAATCCCTAGCCCAGGCATCGATGGAATCTGCAAGTAACCTTGCGCATCGAGTCCCCAAGGATTCTCGACCAATTCATCGATGAATGGGGAGCCGGTCAGGTATTCGACAAACCGTGTGTTTGGTATTGCGGAAGCTAAATGTAGATCAGCCGCTAGTCCGATCGCAGTATTCCAACCATGCGGAACAAATTCGACACCAAAATCTTGAGCGGTCCAAGCGATCCGGCGTTCTTCGCTCAAGCCCCCCACTTTGGTCACATCAGGCTGAACGATATCGAAGGCCCGTCGCGTTAACCATGGCAAAAAAGCCTGTCGTCGCGTAAGAACCTCACCACCTGATATCGGAACCGGAGACTCCTCCCGTAGCTTTACAAAGTCCTCGAGTGAATCGGGGCTTAAGGCTTCCTCGAACCAAGTCACCTTATAGTTCTCTAACATCCGCGCTGTTTGAATCGCCCACTTGTAATTCTGATGCCAATACGCGTCCGAACCACCGGCATCAACCATCAAATGGCAATCGTCGCCGATCGCATCGCGAGCAGCAGCCACAATTGCTTCGTCCTTCGAGGCAGAATGTCGCCCAAAGGGCCCCCAGCCGATCTTGAACGCACGAAATCCGTTCTGCTTGACTTGCAACAAACTCTCTTTCATCCCTTCAGGCTCTTGCATCAAGAGAGACGCGTAAGGCTGTACGCGATCGAGATATCGACCACCGAGCAA
>JBIJCS010000591.1:0-2948 GCA_044344575.1 Pirellula sp.
CTGAACTTTCTTGTGTTATGAAGGAGTGTCTACGTATGCCACGTCAAAATCGTTCGGATGTATTTGTCCCTTCGGAAATCGCCTACGTGCACACCATGCTCAAGGCGTGCCGCAATCTATACCTATTGGGTATGGATCGAAAGAAAAGGAGAAAACTCCTGCATCGCAGGCAATGGTTCTATGAACGGATTGAGCACCTGAATCGATATATGGGAATTGACCTACTGGGTTTTTCCTTGATGGACAACCACACCCATTTTTTGCTTCGGTCTCGTCCCGATGTAGTGGCTACTTGGGATGACCGAGAGATCGTCACTCGATGGCTTACGATGTGCCCGAAGCATCGAAAGAAGGTGAAAGTCAATGGAGTAGTAACTTATCAACCCATCCCGCCGACGGATGCTGAGATCGAACAAGAAATGAAAGACCCAAAAAGGGTAACCGAATTGAGGTCACGCCTGAGCGACATTAGCTGGTGGATGCGGTTGCTTGCGCAAGTCATTGCGCAGAAAGCAAACCGAGAGGACTACGAAGGCCAGGCATTAGGGCATTTCTTCCAATCGCGATTCAAGGCCGTGCGTGTAAGAACAATCGCCCATTTGCTGGCCTGTTCGATGTATATCGACTTGAACCCCTTTCGAGCCTTGCTCACGGAGTCGATTGAGGGCTACGAAGACACCTCAGCAAAGAAGCGGTTGGATTTGCTAAAGATCGCTTTAGGAAAGGAGAACGACAAGGCTTCGAAAGTCCAGATCAAGCGTGCACAGAAGTTGCTCGGTTCACTTGGGGATGAGAAACGCAGGGAATTTACGGATGCCGAGATGGAGGACATTTGTAAGCAGTTGCTTTTTGGAGCTGCAGCAAACAATGAAGCATCTATGACAGAAGAGGGGAAGGTGGATGAATCGCAGGTGGAGCCCAAGCCAATGAGTCTAGAACAGCGCGCTGCACGAGCGGAGTTTTTGAGTCCGATCTTGCTAGATACCTTGTCGACTGATCCACAGGTAAGCGATTTGGGAACACGTTGTAGCGACAAAGGGTTTCTTCCAATTTCTGCAACAGAGTATTTGGGTTTATTAAAGTGGAGTATGGACAATGAGGTTGCGAAGCGCAATGGTCCAGATCTAGAGCAACTCCCTGCCGCATTGACTCGTTTGGGAGTTCATCCGATGCAGTTTCTTAGTTTGCTGAGGCACTTCAGTAAGTGTTGCCCGAGGGAGGCAGGGCAAGGGGATTTCGAGACCCAAGCGTATTACGATCCTGGGTCAATGCGAAGTCCATGGAATAGCGAGTTGACTTGTAGCGTTGCAATTAGTGAAGGGCTAGAAGCCCCACCGGGACAGGGCGTTGGAGCAGAGGGACCGGGTGGTACCTCCTAAACGGGAAAGCGACTAGCGCAACGCGAGTATATTGCAAGCTGGGAATCGCTTGGGTAAGTGTGGGTAAAAATCACCGGAGGCCGGTGATTGATGGTGGGGGTACGCGCCGAGCCTGGGAGTAGCGGGTGACTTGGAGGTCCGGAAGCTGAATTTATTGGCAGAAGAGCATGCGAAACGGGGGGGCGAGCCCTGATTTTCCCCATTGAGGGAATTGCTAGCTAATTTTTCCAACAAAAAGCCCGGTTCAGGGACTGTCCCCATCCGGCTTGGGGAATGCTAGCATAGATAGGGATGGCGCGGGGACTGTCCCCGGGTGGAGGCGGGGAATGCTAGCAAAGGGGTGGGGCGGATGAAACTAAACGCAAAACCACTCTTTAAAATCGCCGCGAACGTAAGCCTCCAAAAACTCCGGCATACTACCCAGCAAATCCTCCCTCGCCACCAACTCACTCGCACCAGCCCACATGACTTCTGAAACCTCCTCAGGATTACTTACCGGCTCCACCCCTACCTCCCGCTCACACACCATCCATTCCAATCGAGTCCCCCAGCGAGTCTGCGTCGTCCAAAAATGCCCCAACACAAGTACCGGTAATCTCAATTCCTCCATTAACTCCCGCTTTACCGCTTCCTCCAACCCCTCCCCAGTTTCAACTCCGCCTCCCGGGAAACAGATCAAACCAGGTGCCCGTACCTTTTCAGACCGCCGTATCACCAAAAACTGCCCATTCTCTAACAAAACACCCACCACTGCTCGCCTTCCCTGATCCCTATCCTTTACCAACTCTAATCCACTTTCATCATTCATAACTCATCTTACCTCCCTCAATGAAACTAGCTCGGGAATCTCAACAACTTGAAGTTGGGAACGCCAGAAGCGATCTCTAGGATCCCACCATCCAAAACTCGAATATATGGTTGCGGAGGAAGTCTGCTGGCTAGTTTTACACGTTTCTAAAAATTTGCCAGGATCGGCGGCTTGAAAGAACTAACAACTCTCGCATGTTTGCAGAGAGGGGATAAAGCTTGGCGCGTAAATTCCTTGGATCTTGCGATTGAGTCAACGCGATTCGTTATTGCCTAGAAGCGGTTTCAAAACCTGCTTGGATTTATGTTTTCACGGGAATTTGAGTTTCGGCAAACTAGATATCGTAAGGAGATACTCGATGCCGAAGAACCGAAGTTTGCTCACGGACGAGCAGTGGGAACACATATGCCCCTTTATCCCTGAACGTGCGTCCTCACCCAAAGGTGGGCGGCCTCCAACGGATGACCGTAAGCGTCCATCACAACCAGTAGCATCGTGGGCGGCGCTGTCGTAATTTGCAGGGTATTGTTCAGATAGCAGCTGCCGTCGGTGCAGCTATCCGCATCCTTTGGAGTTCTGAACATGCCTCGTGATCATTCTAAGGCCCAGCAATGGGCGAACCGCTTCGAGCGGTTTCGACATTCTGGATTGACGATCTCTCAGTTCTGTCGCAACGAACAAATCGCTATCGCGTCTTTCAACTACTGGAGAAAACGACTCTCTCCAGACACGCCCAGGTCTGCCCCACCGATCAAGCAGTC
>JBIJCS010000111.1:0-10706 GCA_044344575.1 Pirellula sp.
TGCACCGATCTTTGGGCTCCGCAGACCATGTTGGCTTTCCTCGATTACTATTTGAATCTCGTCGATCGTTGCTTGCGCTGTCCTTCAGAGAGCGTACAGAACTGCTCGCTCATCAGCGAGGAAATGAATCGTAATCTTGCGGCGTTGGAGAAGGGCCCGCGAGCACCTGAGTTGCTGAAGCGATCGGTGATGGAATTGATCGAGGAGAGCGTGGCCAGAAAGCCCCAATCGGTGGCGTTGGTGCATGGTACTTCGACATGGAGTTATCAGCAAATGGACGCTCGCACGGAAGACCTTGCGATAGCGTTAATCGCTTGCGGCGTGCGTGCGGGGGATCGCGTTGCCGTGCTCTTTGAGCGAAGCGTGCAATCGATCGTTTCCTTGTTGGCGATATGGAGAGTCGGTGCGGTCTATTTGCCGCTTGATCCGCAATATCCACAAGAGCGATTGGTCTACTTCCTGGAGGATGCTCAGCCTGCAGTCCTCCTGACGTCTTCGACGCTTCAGCGCAAGCTACCATTTTCAGCCGGTAAAACGTTGCTGATCGATACGCTTGATACCGATACGCTTGATACCGATACGCTTGAGATCGCTAAGCGTGAGATCGACAAGCTGGAGGTAGATGCGGACAACAGCGATGGCGTGACAGTCGCAGATCGTGCTGAGGATGCAAACGGTTGGCGGTATGATCCCGGTCGGGCTGCGTACTTGCTTTATACGTCGGGATCAACGGGGACCCCCAAGGGGGTCGAAGTTCCGCACCGTACGCTTACTAATTTTATAGCTTGGCATTTATCTCATCCCAGGCTTGGTCGCTCAGCGGTTACTTTGCAGTTTGCTCCGTTAAGTTTTGACGTGTCGGTTCAAGAGATTGCTACAACGTTTGTTACTTGTGGCACGTTAGTGTTGATCGATGAGGAAGTGAGACAAGATCCACATGCGATGCTAAGGCATCTTCGAGAGCATGGCGTGCAACGTTTATTTCTACCGTTTGTGATGCTTGATGCGTTAGCAATTGCGTACCAGGGCAGCCATGAAGACAAGCAAGATTCTTCTCTTGCGATTCTAGATATTATCTCGGCGGGTGAGAGTCTTCGGTTAACATCGTCGATTCGGCATTTTGTTGAGCGGAACATCGATTGCGTTTTGCACAATCATTATGGTCCTACGGAGACGCATGTGATCACGGAAACGATGATCGCCATGGGGCAGTTTGCAGATGGGCAGGAGGTCCCCATTGGAAGGCCGATTCCGAACTGTCAAACGTTGATTTTAGATCAAGCAAAGAAGCGTGTAGCACGTGGGGCAGTTGGGGATCTGTACCTTGCTGGTGATGCACTTGCGAATGGGTATTGGAACCGTCCCGAGCTCACTGCGGAGCGTTTTATTGAAGTCTCAGCGGAGTCGCTCGGACTTGTGGACGACTTGGGTTTTCCATCGAAGTCTCGCATGAGGCTATACCGCTCGGGGGATCGGGCGCGATGGCGATGGGATGGTGCGTTGGACTTCCTCGGTCGCTTGGACGACCAAGTCAAGTTTCGGGGGCATCGCATTGAGCTCGGGGAAATAGCGCACCGAGTAGGGCAGTTACAAGGAGTCAAGCAGGCGCATGTTTTGGTGCGCAAGATTGGCGCGACGTCGCGTTTGATTGCCTATGTGGTTCTAGATCGACCAGAGGTTGACGATGCTACTGTAGATCAATCTGTGTTGCTCCGAGCGAACTTGCAAAACTGGCGTGCGGCGTTGCAGCGATTGTTGCCGAACTACATGTTGCCGCAAGATTTCGTCATACTTCGAGAGTTTCCTAGAACTCCGAGTGGAAAGCTCGATGCGAGGAATCTTCCGCTCCCCATGATTGGAGAGGGGGCTGATTCGAAAGAGGGGGAAGGTAATCCATTTGTAGCACCGAGCACTTCGACGCAGGTGCTATTGGTTGCGTTGTGGCAAGATCTACTAGGGGGCGATCGCGTATCGGTGCGATCCTCTTTTTTGGATCTTGGGATGCATTCGTTGTTGGCGATGCGATTTGCGTCGATTATTCAAAAGAGGGTTCACGAGCTTGGGTCTGCCAAGCGGGTTCCGGTCCGTTGGTTATTTCAGTTTCCCACGATTGAGTTATTGGCAAACAAGTTGGATGTAGAGGGGATCCTCGAAGGGGTTGGAATCTCGAATGAGTTATCGGGTCCTTTGAATTCCATGGAGGACAATGGACGAAGCCTTGCTGCGCGAAATCCGCTTTCGCCGTCTCAAAAGCGGCTTTGGTTTCTCGATCAGCTCGAAGGGGATACAACTCATTACCATATTCATGCTGCGTGGAAGTGGTCTGGCGAGTGCGATTTTCGATCCCTGCGATCGGCATTGGAGAGCTTGATTGCAAGGCATGATTCTCTACGAACGATTTATCTCCAAGAGGCAGGAGTGCCATACCAAATTGTTCGAGAGGGCAGTGAGCTAGATTTCCAGGATTTTGACGTCGCAGATTGGCAGAGTTCTTTCGATGAGCCAAATGCGGAAGGGGGGCTTTGTGATCTAGCGCATGACTGGTTATTGGATCGGATCCAGAAGAAATTTGATTTGGAAAAAGAGACACTTCTGCGAGCAAGTGTGCTGCGATTATCCGCAGCAGAGTTTATCGTCTCTCTTGTCGTGCATCATATTGCGGCGGATGGCCAATCGATGGCGATTCTCAAACAGGATTTATTTCGGGCTTATCGCGCAGCGTTGCTCGACGGTGACTCGACGCGACTTGGACAAGTTGATTTAAGTGCACCAACTGTTTCGAGCATAGCAGATCCTTCGAGGATTGCCGTGCAGTACCTCGACTATGTCAAACAGAAACCGAATCAGAAAGAGGTTATTGACAGAGAGATTGAATACTGGCGGGAGCAACTCCAGGACCTTCCGACGTTGGAGCTACCTACCGATTATCGGCGTCCTGAGCGGTTAACTTATCAAGGGTTAAATGTTCGACGTTGGATTGACTCGGTAGGGGTTTGGAAGATCGAGCAAGTTTGCAAGGAGCTTCAATGTTCACCGAACACGCTTTTATTAGCTGGGTTTAAGTTGCTGTTGGCTCGCTACGCACGTCAGCAGGATATAGCCGTTGCGGTGCCGGTTTTGGGGCGTGAACACCCGCAGTACGATTCAGTGGTAGGCTTTTTTGTAAATACTGTAATCGTGCGTACGCAGTTGCAAGATGAGGATACGCTGCGCGAGTGGATTGGCAAGGTTGGTCGAAGTGCATTTGATGCATTGGAGCATCGGCATGTTCCGTTTGATCAGCTCGTTGAAACTCTCAGTCCGGAGCGTCGGCTGAATCAAGCTCCGTGGACTTCTTTGTCGTTCCAGTGGCTGGATCAGCGCGTGTCTTTCGAGGAGCCCGAAGGGGTACAAATCGCCGATTATCGTTTGCACAGCAATAAGGTGCGGTTTGATCTCGAAATGCATTGGTTCCGAGGAGATCAAGGGTTAGTCGCTGAATTGCATTATGCCACCGACTTGTTTAGCCCGTCATTTGCCGAGTCGTTTTTAGAGCAGTATGTGCGTTGGATTGATGCAGTTGTTGAAGACGTGAATGCGACGACGGAACAAGTTCAATTTTTATCTCGAGAAGATGAGAATCGTATTTGTAGGGAGTGGAATGCGGAGGGTTGGCGAGAGACAGCAGTGGGTCGAGTGGAGGAGTACTTCTGGAAGCAAGTGGAACACAATCCGGAGGGAGAAGCGTTGCTTTGGAAAGCTGGGGGGGATAATACCCAGCGATGGACTTATGGTGAATTGGGAGCTTATGCGAATGAGATTGCTGAGATTTTTCGCAGATCGGAACTAGGGACATCTTCACGCGTTGCGGTATTGTTGTCGCGTTCGCCGGAATATGTCGCTTCGGTTTTGGCGATCTTGAGTATCGGTTGCACGTATGTTCCACTCGATGCGAAGTATCCTACGGAGCGACTTGCATTGATGCTCGAGGATTCCGAGTCGGTTGGCATTGTTTGCGATGCAAGTCGCAAGGGGCTTGCGAGTCGACTCCATCAGTGTTGTATAGAGATTCCTAGCGGTGATTCATGGTTGAGCGTGTGGAGGTCCCCGGAGAGGCAAACGGATGGAACGAGGGGTGATCCGTCGTCGTTGGGTGATCGACCAAACGGAGAGGGGAGACAGCGGGACGGGAGCATGGGGGTTGCAGGGTGTTCCGACTCGTACGCAAGGGCATCGAGTGGCAGCGATGTGGCTTATGTCATGTACACGTCCGGATCGACGGGCAAGCCTAAGGGAGTGGCGATTCCACATTCTGGAATTGTGCGATTGGTGATCGATCCCAATTATATTCGAATGGATGGGTCGAAACGGATTGCTTTTTTATCTTCCGTGGCCTTTGACGCATCGACCTTTGAAATGTGGGGGGCCCTTCTCAATGGTGCGGCGCTAGCGATTGCCCCAGAGGATGAGTTGCTGGATCTCCAATCGCTTTCGCATTGGATGAAAGAGTCGCGGATCACGACGGCTTGGCTTACGGTCGGTCTGTTTAACACTTGGATTGACACGTATCCCGAAGGGCTTGTTGGTTTGAGTGAAATCCTCACGGGTGGAGAAGCCTTGTCGATTCCTCACGTAGCGACAGCTCAGAAACTTCTGGGTGAAAAGGTACGACTGATCAATGGATATGGGCCAACCGAAAATACGACCTTCACCACGTACTATCCTGTTCCATCACCGTTGGATACCCGACGAAAGTCGATTCCGATCGGCAGGCCGATTCGAGGTACGAGAATTTATGTTGTCGATAGGAAGATGCGATTAGTCCCGCCGGGGGTTCCGGGTGAACTGCTTACCGGTGGTGATGGTTTGGCTACTGGATATCTAGGAGACACGAAGGCGAATCAAGAGAAGTTTATTACGGAGCATTCGATTCCGGGAGAAGGGCGGCTTTATCGAACCGGTGATTTGTGCCAATGGTTGCACGACGGAACGGTTGAGTTTCTTGGACGCATCGATCAACAGATCAAGTTGCGTGGGTTTCGGATTGAGCCGAGTGAGATTCAAAGTACGTTAGAGGCTTGTTCGGGAGTGCAGCGGGCCTATGTTCACGTCGTGCGATCGGGAGTCACAGCGTTGCGTCTGGAGGCTTATGTCATTGTTGGTGATGTTGAAGGAGTTTCGAGCGATTCGCAGCGGCAGATTTTGAGTCTTGTTCGGCAACAGCTACGTGAACGTTTACCTGCTTACATGATTCCAGAGCGATTTTACGTCGTGGATCAATTCCCTTTGAATGCGAGTGGCAAGATTGATGCGAGGAAGTTAGTTCAAGCTGTTGAATTTTACGAAAGCGACGACGAGGAGAATGATCGGGGCGCAATTGATGACAGTGTGACCCGGGAATTGCGCGGGATATGGATATCGTTATTGCGTCGGGGGGCTTCTAGCCATCGAGAGCTTCATGACAATCTTTCGTTCTTTGATGCCGGAGGTCATTCACTCCTTGCGATTCAGCTTTTTCATCAGATCGAGAAGACCTTCCGGGTACGATTGCCGTTAGCGACTATTTTTCGGTATGGCACGATTCGGTTATTGGCCGAGCAAATCCGGGTTGCACAGCGAGGTGAGGGTTCAGATTCTTGGGTGAAGCGATTGCGATTGACGGGGCAGCGAACGGTTGAAGATGTTTCAGCGAGGTCGACGGTATATGTGTTTCCAGGAGTGGGAGGTGAGTTGCTGTTTGCAGGGAATTTGATCAAGCAATATTCAGATCATTTTGAATGGGTTGGTTTACAGCCGAAGCTGGATCCTCGGAATAGCGACGACGTTCCGATCGATGACTTCAAGCGGACGGCAACAGCGTTTGCAAAGAGTATTTTGGAGCATCGCCGCAATTCGCATGATCGCGTGGAGGCAGGTTTCGGTTTGATAGGCTTTTCTTATGGAGGGATGTTGGCTTACGAAGTAGCGAGGCAATTGCGAGAGGCGGGTTGCCCGGCGGATGCATTGGTTGTGTTGGATACAGGGCCCGGGTCTGGTTTAGAGTCGGGTCGGTTGGCAGCGATGCAGGCGTTGGTTACGAATATTCCTGGTTGGTTGCGCAGTGAGCTCCCTAGGATGAAGCATCGTGTATGGTGGAAGCGAGCAGTGCAGAAGTTAACGGGGAATTGGAGGAGGTGGGGAAGCGGTGCTGTGGATCTGCCTTCGATTGCGACGATTTTTGACATGAAGAGTGCACCTTCGCAGAATGCAATGCTCAGAGAGCGTTTATTCCATGCGTTGCTCAATTATCAGCCAGAGCGATTTGAAGGGAAAGTCACATTGGTTCGTTCGAAGGTTCAGCCGTTGCTACGGATGTTGCCCAAGGATTACGGCTGGAGTCGGGTGGCTAGGGAAGTCAAAACCGTGATCTTGCCGGGAGATCACGAGAGTTTTCTTCACGTGTCTGGTAATATCGATAGAATTGCACAGGTATTGATTCAGGCAATTCCATCGTCTACTTCCAGTCACCAATGATCACTGAGCTTGTCCAACCACCGCTTGCTGCTTGGGGAATCGAGGGGGATGCTGCGCACTCGTGTTACGATGGTGAGCTTGCTCTCGTCAGGAATGCGATCCCGGAGAGGCAGCGTGAGTTCTCCCGTGGTCGGTTTTGTGCACACGAAGCAATCCGAAGGCTTGGGGAGACCGTCAGTCCTATCCTTGCAGAGACATCTCGGAAACCCATTTGGCCGAGTGGTCTTCTTGGGAGCATTACGCATTGCAAGGGGTATACGGCTGCGGTGGTTGGTCGAACGAGTGATTATGAGGGGATAGGGATTGATGTCGAAGAGAATTTGCCTTTACCCGAGGGGGTATGGGAAGTCATCACGACGGCAGATGAGAGATGGCACTACGAGAACGACATGAATGGGTTGGCAAATCGATCGCAGGTCGCTTGGGACCGACTATGGTTCTGTGCCAAGGAAAGTGTGTACAAGGCTTGGTCGTGCCTGACGGACCAGTGGCTTGACTTTCAGGACTGTACGATTCGGTTCGATAGGACTAGTACAAGTTTTTATGCGGAGATTAGAAAGGGGATTCCTCAGCGGGCCGTTGGGGGAGAGGGTGGTGATCATCTTTTGCGGTGGGTAGGTCAGTTTCTTTGTACAAGAGAGCACGTGTTGACGTTGCTAACGATTCCAAAAACTTTATCACCGATCGCACCGCTCGAGTCAGTACCGCAGAAGTCAGTACCATTGAAGCATGATGGAACGCAAGCCTATCGGCAGAGGCTTTTGATGTGGTTGGTGTGGATTGTGTTGGTCGTTCGATTTGGTGGGTCTGGGAATTGCCAGGACAACCGCATCGGGATTGCGGCGTATAGCAAGTCTGCAGATATCGTTTGGATGGAGTCATTGATTGACGGAGCTCAATCGCAGGGTAATCCCCCGCAGTTAGCGGCGAAGGTTTGTGAGTTTCGTTACGAGCGATCGGTGCCGGATTCCAATGCGCAAGCTCAGTGGATGATGCTGTGGCTTCACGCGGTTAGTCATCAGAGGTTGCAAACGATTGATTGGGCGCAGGCACCGGGGCAATTGCAAGCAGTGGTTGATGACATAGAGCGGATGAGTGGCAAAGTTGGATCATCGCGTCGAGCGCTTTGGGTTGCATGGAAGAAGACATGGTGTCGCAGGTTGCTCAATCAGCATGCGCTTGCGGCATCCCAAGCGGTCCCTGGTCGGGTTTCGCTACAACAGTGGTTACTGCAATCCATTCGCTTGGGTTTGGATGCTTGTGACGAGCTCGAGAAGCAAGTGCGGGCATTGCAGCCGGACAGAGGGGGTGCAGGAGTTGGGGTAGCATCGGTACGGATCACATCAGCGGAGATCCTTGATTTGCAGGGGGAGATTGAGTTACTGCGAGCTGATTTTTTGCGACAGCGCTGTGAGGCTTATCCGTTGAAGAGCGACGATCGCATAGCAGCAGCGACCGAGTTGTTGACGGCGATTGATCAAGCGGCGGGGCGTTTGCCGGGGACATGGACTTTTCTTCCGTTGTTGGACATTGCCAGATCGGAAGCGGAATTGGAGTTAGGCCGTGTACAGTCTGTGCAGGATACGATCGTGAAGCAATGGAGTGCATTGGAAGCGAATCCGAGTCCTGAGGCGAACGGATGGCGGATTCGGTTAGCGAGTTTAGGATCAAAAGCAGCGCGGCGTGGAGAGCAGTTGGATCGAGCGCTTTCGTGGTTAGAGCGTGCGGGGGGATGGGAAGCGTCCCCGGAGCTAGCGTTGGAGTATTTTGCGATCCAGATACAGCAAGCGTCATCGTCAGGTTCGCCGGATCGGATATTGCAGCTCAAGCAAACGATCGCGCAGCGATTTGGAGTGTATTGGGAGCAGCGACTTGACGCTTTATTGATTGGCGAGCCGCGATGGAAGAGTCAGTTAGGAAATACCAGTGGGGTAAAGGAGGGGGGGGATAGTGGAGCGATGCCGATGAATTTGGCGAATGCGAAGACAGCGATTGAGTTGTTTCGCATTGAGGCGAGGCAAGCGATTGCGGCAAAGAACATTGAGTTAGCCATAGAGAAGTTGCAGCAAGCGGAGACAGCGGCATCGAAGATCGAAGCGACGAGTGAAGCGTTTGGGTTCGCGATGCAGGGTGCGGCATTGATGGAGCAAATGGGGGATCGGCAGGTTGCGGCTGACGAGTTTTATCGGATAGCGATTAGTTATCCAGAGGAATCGAAAGCACCGGCAGCGGCATTGATGTCTGCTTGGCTCTTGCGAGAGCCTTCGTCGGATATGGATACTGAGGCGCGCGAGACGCAACGGGGAATGATGCGAGAGCGTTTGCGGGAGACTGCGTTGCAGTGGCCTGCGAGTCCATCAGCGCGAACCGCCATCGAGATGTTGGAGCCGGATTGGATGGCGAGTGGGGCTTTAGACACGTGGATGCTCTTTTGGCGGGATATGTTGGAACGTCATCCGAGTGCGGAGCATGTTGGGTTAGCAGCTAAGCGGTATTTGTGGTTTGCATTGTTATCCCAGGATGATTGGCTAGAGCGTCCTTTGGGTGATGGGGTAAAGAATGGGAAGGCATTCGCAGAACTGGAGCGATCCCTCCTGACGGGAGTTGAGCGTTTACAAGGCGAGGTTGGGGGCAAGGTTCCGGATCGGCAGAGTTGGTTGGGATGGTTCCGTCGTTTGCGGGGTGAGAGGCGTTGGGGGGCTGAGGGTGGGGGAGAATCGCTTGCGGTGGTGGAAGCGTTTTTGAACCAGGCAGGTTTGGAAGGTAGTGCAGGTTTGGAACGGAGTGCAGATTCGTTCGGGGATTATGCGATGGCTTGGAATCAGTGTGAGGAGGCTTGGCAAGCAACGGAAGTGGGAGGTCCACTTGCATTGACCTTGGCGGGAGTGCAAGAGTTAGAGAAGCGTCGTTTGGAGTTGCGATTGGGAGGTAGTAGTGATGGGAAAGAGGGGAGTGTGGCAAATAGCAGTGGAGTGATAAGTCGATTGGATCGTTCGTTGCGGTTGTATCGGATCGCGGTGGGGTTTGGGGGTGCCGATGGGGTGAAAGTTGGGGAGATTGAGGGAGTGTTCAAGGAGGAGAGAGCGAGAGCGCCGAAGAGTCTGTGGTGGTTGTATCGTTCAGCGCGCACGTTGTCGGCGTTTGGAGTGTTGGGGGATCAAGCGGTGGGTTTATATCGTCAGATGGGGGCGGGAGTCCCTGCGGGTTCGGAAGCTTGGTTAGAGGCGCGAGCGAGGACCGTAGCGTTATTGCGTAAGCAGGGGAAGGGAGAGCAAGCGGAGCAGTTACGCGCGTTGATAGGGGCGACGGTACCGGATTTAAGCGAGGCGTGGAAGCAACGGCTTGGGCGCTAACCGTTGGTTCAGGCACCGTAGCATTTGAATTAGCATTGGAATTCGAGCGTAGGATAGGTGAGCACCGAATGGTTCCTACGTTCGAGAGGAAGTTTTATTTTTTGTTGAATTCACCTGCCAGGACGCGTCGTTCGATTGCCTCGATTTTTTCCAGTCGTCGTGCGTGTCGCGGTTGAGGGGCGTACCGCGCACCTAAGAAGGCTTTGATGATTTCGAAGGCCAGTTCAGGGCCGATCACCCGTGCTCCGATGCATAGAACGTTCATATCGTCGTGCTCCACTCCTTGTCGAGCGGAGTAGGTGTCGTGGCACAGGCTAGCCCGTATTCCGGGAAATTTATTTGCGGCAACACTTACCCCCACCCCGGAGCCACAGACTAGAATTCCCCGGTCGATTTCGCCGGCGAGCAGTTTTTTTGCTACTGCTTCTGCAAAATCTGGAAAATCGCAGGATTCTGGGGAGTGCGTACCGCAATCGATGGCCTCTACCCCTAAAGCAGCCAAAAATTTGGCAACTTCGTTTTTCATCGAGAACCCCGCGTGATCCCCAGCGATAGCATACCGAAGCGTTTGATTCATAAACATTCCTGGAATTAATGAAATGCGCCGTTGCCCTGAAACAGGTTGGCTGATACACTTCGCCCTCTGGTTTTCCAGGTTTTTTGGGCAGAAGCCGTTTTCTGCCCCCTCGGGCAAACCGATGTCCTCTAACTGATGGTTGCGTCGGACACGACCCTTTTTTAACGCTTATTCGGTGCCGCGACAATCGATCTTTCCAGGATCCTTCGCCGCGATGCTCCAAGCGACCGGGTCGAACCTTTGCTTGATTCTTGTGGCCATGGGCTTCTTGCCCCCCCACCAAG